>DASQVJ010000679.1:0-4634 GCA_035640835.1 Bryobacteraceae bacterium | reverse complement strand
AATATACGAGTGTGAATAAGCGGGTCCTGGATCCCTTCGATGAGTTCACCGCAATTGCCGCGAGCCAGTCGAAAACTCCCTCGCGCCGCGCAAGCTCGGCAAGTAGCATCATGCCGACCAGGAACAGGTAGACGTCCATGCCTTTCCAAATTGCGGGTCCCGCGGATGACAAGGGCACGAAGCCGAGGAGAACCAGGAGGATCGCACCGATGCCTGCCCACACGTATTCGGGCAATGCTCTAGGTCCGAATAACATGCCTGCGACCGTACCTAGCGCGATCGTCCAGAGCAGCGAGTCGTTCATCGCGGGGAGCCCTGATAGGCCGGGCGAAAATCGGATTCTCCTGGGGCATCTGTTATTCGGTCGGCAAAGCCGGTTTCCGGCACGAGCCTAAGAAATACGACCGTCCCTATGGCGGCGAGACCGGCAAAGACAAAGAACGTTGCTCGAAAACCGAGGTGCTGAAGCAGCAAACCGGAGACCAGTGGACCGGCCACGCCGCCCACGGTAAGCGCCGTCGCAAACAGTCCCATGAGCGTGTTGAAGCTACCTTTGCCCCGTGTCAGGTCGGCACTGAATGCCGCTACGGCGACGCCGTAAATCCCGGCGCCGATGCCATCGAGGCTTTGCAGGCCGACGATCCCTGCGGGACTCGTCGCGAATGAGTACGTGAGAATGCGGATCGGCAGGACGCAGAATGCCACCGCCATCACTGGCTTGCGCCCCCAGGAATCGCACAACCGGCCTGCCAGCCATGCAACTGGAACCATCACGAGCTGAGCGCTGAGTACTGTTGCCGTCATCCATTGGTCCGACCCGCCGAGTCTCTTGACGTATAGCGCAACGCCCGGGAGGATCGGCGCGTTCGCCAGGTGGAATAGGAAAATCGAGACGAGCAGGATCAACACGGTTCTGTTGCGGAGGAGGTATGTCCACGACGTTCCGCGGTCTACACCATTGGTGAGACCCGTGGCCACACGTTCATCGAGGTCCTTTTCTCGAATGAACAGGACCGACGCGGCCGCCAGGAACGAGCAAATGCCGACCAAGTAGAACACCGATGCCAAGCCAAGCAAGGGAATGACGGTCATGGCCACGACAGCCGCGGTGATATTGCCCGCGTGATTCCAGCCCTGGTTCGTACCCATGAGCCGGTTCAACCCTTTGTGGCCCGCCAGGCCCAGCGCGAGAGCGCCGAGGACCGGCACGAACATGCTCTGCGCTGCTCCGGATACGAAAAGCAGCAAGCAGACCAGAAGCGCCGAGGCGGTTGCAATCGGCAGGGCCGCAAAGCAGGCTCCGGTAACAAGCGCGGCCGCAACGAAGAGCTTTCGCCGCGAGGTCAGCTTATCGGTAAGCCAGCCGGCAGGGGCCTGGAATACGAGCATGCCCAGACCCGCTGTGGCCGTGGCCATCCCGATCGCGTCATAGGACCACTTCTGCTCCTTTAGATATGTGCTGAGCACGGGCAGGGTGACGCCTACCATCTCGGCCTGGAAGAAATTGGCTGCATTCAGGCTGAAGTAGCTCGCTGTTGGCAACGGACGGTCACCGCCTTGCATGATTCGGGAACTCCTGCGCGCGGGAAGGCCCGTGTCCTAGGAACTGGCAATCGGAATACCGCTGGCCATCGCATAACAACGTCAGCGGCTTGTGTCAGTTGGTGGTTCCGAATGTTGACCGGTTTCGTGCACCGCGGTTAGGAAACCGAACTGCGCACAGCCCACGTTGTACGCTTTTCGCCTTCGGTGCCGAAAAAACCGACACGCGGACCTGTGCGACGTTGCGTCGACCGAACGAGCGGAAGAGGGGGCCGCTTGTCATAAGGGCGAAGCTTCGGACGATGCACACCAAGTCAGGAGAAGTCGGCAAGCTGCAAATATCGGAGCACCGTCACCGGCATCATGCTTTGTCGCGGAGTGAGGAAGATTTTGGACCGCTCGGCCCAGCCGGAGACCGTGACCCTTTGGCAACAGCGGCCCGAGGCGGACGCACGCTTGCTCACAGGCGCATTTGTACGCATCAGGTAGGCATCGCCCAATCCTGCATGGCTTGAATTCAGTGTCGAACACCCGCCAACCCGCCAGGTTCCAGGCGCCATGCCTCACGTCGGCGGCAGACGTTTGGGACTTCTCTATTCGGGACTAAACTGAGGTAGCATTCTCGGATAGTGATGACGGTGCGAAGCTCGTCCACTTGAAGCAACTCCAACCGAAGCGCGTGTGGGAGTCGGTCGTTATGCTGGATATCTCTTCGCATGATGTGCTGCTCGTCGGCGGTGGTGGCGCCGGGTTGCGCGCTGCTATCGCCGTCTCCGAAGCAGATCCGAGCCTTCGCGTTGCGGTCGTCTCGAAGGTGTACCCGATGCGAAGTCACACGGTAGCGGCCGAGGGCGGCGCCGCAGGCGTTTATCTCCGTGACGACAGCCTGGATGAACACGCTTACGACACCATCTCCGGAGGCGACTGGTTGTGCGATCAGGACGCGGTAGAAGCCTTTGTCAGAGAAGCCCCGGAAGAGCTGATGCGACTCGAGCATTTGGGGTGCCCATGGAGCCGCGAGCCTGATGGACACATCGCCGTACGGCCCTTCGGAGGGATGAAGAAAACACGAACCTGGTTTGCGGCTGATAAAACCGGCTTCCACCTGCTCCACACGCTCTTTCAAACGTCGCTCAAGTACACCTCCATCACGCGGTACGACGAGCATTTTGTAACCACGCTGCTGACGGATGACGGCCGTGTTCAAGGTGTCGTTGCGTTGGAGCTGACCACTGGAAAGATTCAGGCGATTACTGCGAAGGCCGTTATCTTGTGCACGGGCGGCTGCGGTCGTGTCTTCCGTTTTACCACCAACGCGGCCATTAAAACGGGCGATGGGATGGCGCTGGCCTATCGCGCCGGCGCCCCTCTGAAGGACATGGAGTTCGTGCAGTATCATCCCACAGGCCTCCCGTTTACGGGAATCTTGATCACCGAAGCCGCACGTGCCGAGGGAGGTTACCTGTTGAACAGAGACGGCTATCGCTACCTGCAGGACTACAACCTGGGAACGCCGCAAGCTAAGCCGGTCCTGCGCAGTATGGAGCTGGGGCCGCGAGATCGCCTCTCGCAGGCGTTCGTTCATGAGCAGCAGAAAGGCCGCACCGTTGAGGGACCTTACGGTGCGGTAGTGCATCTCGACCTTCGCCACCTGGGTGAGAAAACGATTGAGACGAAGCTGCCCTTTGTGAGGGAACTGTGTCTCAAGTACGAAAACATCGATCCTGCGACGGAATTAATTCCGGTTCGCCCGGTTGTTCACTACATGATGGGCGGCGTTCATACGGATCTGAACGGAGCAACGCCGCTCAAGGGTCTGTATGCGGCAGGGGAGGTTGCTTGCGTCAGCATCAATGGTGCAAACAGGTTGGGTTCCAATTCTCTGCCGGAGCTGCTGGTGTTTGGCGCCAGAGCGGGGCGTGCAGCCGCGGCGCATGCCGCAGAGCAGAAATCTCCTGGGCGGTATGTCTTGGCCCAGGCGGTGGACGAGCACACGCGACTGCATGAACAGTTCCTACAGAAGAGCGGCGGCCGGGAGCGCATCGCGACGATTCGTGGGGAGATGCAGCAAATCATGGAAAAGTCCGCTGGTATTTACCGCTCGGGTGAGTCGCTGTGCTGGGCCGCAGGTAAGCTCCACGAACTGCAGGAACGGTTCCAGGACATTCGTCTCGACGATCGCGGGCATCTTTTCAACACTGAGCTGATTTCCGCATTGGAGTTATCCTGCATGCTCGATGTCGCGACGACCATTACGCAGTGCGCCATCGAGCGGACAGAGTCACGCGGAGCGCACCAGCGAACGGACTATCCGGTTCGGAATGATGAGAAGTTTCTGGCGCACTCGCTGGTGTACCGCGATGCGTCCGGAGGGCCGCGCGTGGAATATGTGCCTGTGACGATTACTCGCTGGCCACCTGCGGAGCGGGTCTACGGAAAGTGAACGAGTATGACGGACAGAATCACACTCAACGTCACACGGTATCACCCAGCGCATGATGAGGAGCCTGGAGTGCAGGCGTACGACGTTCCTCTTCGAAAGGACTGGGTCATTCTCGACGCACTGAATTACATTAAGGACGAACAGGACGGAGCGCTGACCTTCCGCTGGTCCTGCCGCATGGGAGTCTGCGGAAGTTGCGGAATGATGGTAAACGGGGTTCCGAAGTTGACGTGCGCTACGTTCCTCCTGGATTATGCACCGGGCCCGGTGAGCGTGGAGCCTCTGAAAAATTTCCCCGTCCTTCGAGACCTGGTGGTCGACACGTCGGACTTCCTTGTGAAGTTGACGAAGTCAAAGCCGTGGATTATTCGGAGGGAAGAAAAGCCACTCGATCAGGGTGAGTATCTGCAGACCCCCGGACAGTTGGACGAATATAAGCAGTTCAGCATGTGCATCAATTGCATGCTCTGTTATGCGGCTTGCCCGGTTTACGGATTGGACCCACTGTTCAGTGGCCCCGCAGCCATCGCGCTCGCTCAGCGGTACAACATGGACTCGCGAGACCAGGGAGCCGGTGAGCGCCTCGATATCCTCTCGCAACACGATGGTATCTGGGGCTGCACATTTGTTGGCGAGTGTACGCAGGTTT
>DASQVJ010000678.1:0-9474 GCA_035640835.1 Bryobacteraceae bacterium | reverse complement strand
TGTGGTTACGAGGAGCGCCGCCTTCACCTATCGGGCGAGACAGACGGACGCGCGGACGGTCGCTCGGGAACTGGGGGTTGATACGCTGCTCGAGGGCACCGTGCGAGAGGGTCGCGAGGCACTGAGGATCACGGTCCATCTGGTGCGTGGAGCGGATGCCATTGATGTCTGGTCGGAGTCGTTTGACTTGCCGAAAGGCGATGAGCTGGGGGCTCAGGATCAGATCGGGAACACGATCGAGCGCCGGGTAGCCGCGTACGTTCCCGGATTCCAACCGTCCGGCGATGACGCGCAGCAGCAAGCGCAGACGCTCGCGCTGCAAGCGAATCACTTCGCACAAAGAAGCACGGACGAGAATCTCACGAGGGCGATGGAGCTAGCCAAGGAAGCTGTCAAGCTCAAGCCCGATTATGCAGCGGCTTATGCAGTTTTGGCGGACGTGCAGTTGTCGATTGTTCCGTTTCGTCGTTCTGAGCGCCAACAACTGCTGTCGGAGGTCCGGGCAAACGCGGGAAGGGCGATGTCGCTGAATTCAAATCTGGCTTCACCTTTAGTGACGCTCGCGACGCTGGCGCTCAACTATGAGTGGAAGTGGGCGGAGGCGGAGGATTTGTACCGGCGCGCGATTGCGCTGAATCCGAATCAGCACGCGTCGCATGCACGTTACTCGAGGCTGCTGACGCTGAAGGGGCGGAACAATGAGGCCATTCAACATGCCAAGCAGGCCGAGGCTCTTGCGCCGCTGAGCATCCAGTCGCTTTCCGCATTGGGGCAAGCGTTCTACTATGCTCGCGATTTTGACCAGGCGTTAGTAGCGCTGGAGAGGGGGATGGAGATTGATCCGGGTTACGTGAATGCGCGCTATACGAAGGCTCGGATCTTCGCACTCCGGGGCGATCGGGCGCAGGCGCTGCAGGAGCTTGATCGAATCGGCAAGAGAACGGCGGAGAGCGTCGCGATCCGCCACTGGATCCTGACGACGCAAGGTAAGCATGCGGAGGCCGCGCCTCTGCTCGAGGAGGCTCGGAAGGCGAGTTGTATTAGCTATGCGGCGTCGCTGCTTGCGATCGGGAGGCCGGACGACGCGATGGCGAGACTCGAGGAGGCCGCGGCGGCTAAGGATCCGGACGTTCTGTATGCGGCGGTGAGTCCAGTGCTGGAGTCGCTGGGCGGGACGGCTCGGTTGAAGAAGCTGGCAGAGAAGTTCGGGCTGTGATTGGGAAAGCGATCAGCTCTCAGCTCCACCGCGCCGTGCAGGGCTGACGGCTGAGCGCTGATCGCTATAAAAAAAGGCCTCCGGGAGAGCATGGAGGCCTTGTCCAAAAAACCTAGGAGTGTACGGGGTTGCTTTTAGAAGAAGAACCGCAGGCCCAACTGGATCTGAAGAGGGTTGCCGACCTGCAGGTTTGATGGGTCATAGGAACCGTTTGGCAGGCGCAGGCGTTGGAAGCGGATCCCGTTTGCATCGGTTGCAGTCGGGTAGGGACCGGGGCCGTAGATGCCGTTCAGCGTGCTGTTGCTGAAGGCGTACGCAACGTTATCGAAGTTGAACAGGTTGAAGAACTCCGCCGAAAGCTGAAGTTTGCGTCGCTCATTTCCGAAGAGGTAGAAGCTCTTCATGGCGCGCAGGTCGAAGTTGTAGAACGGTCGATTGCGGAACTCGTCGCGACGCATGGGGACACCATTGGCGATGTAGGGGCGATCGGTGTTGCTGGTGTCGGTGTTGAGGTCGCTACCGGCTGTCGGATTCAGAGGATAGCCGCTACGTGCGCGATAGATACCGGCGAGCTCGAAGCCCCAGGGCAGGAACGTAACGAAGTTGCCGACGAAGTTGTGGCGTGCATCGAGGCGGGAATAGTTGTAATCGCGCGAGAAGTTAAACGGGTTGTCGTAGGAGAAGCCACCCGAATCGCGCTCCTCATCGCTGTCGGAGAAGGTTTCCGAAAGCGTGTAGAACGCCTGGAACTGGTAGCGGCGGACCCGGTACTGCGCGGAAAAGCTCGCGCCACGGTACATGGACCGGGCCGAGGTTTCGCGCACGGTGACTGTGCCGAGGGTCGGTGCAGGACGCTGGGCGCGAGTGAAGACCGGGCGGTCCGGGGAATTGGCGACGGGACGGAGAGTTGGCAGCGGGAGGTTGTAGTCGCGGTTGCGCATCAGACCCACGGTGTTGACATAGGTGAGCTGGAGTCCGGCAGTGAAGTTGCTGAACAGCTCGGACTCAATGCCCAAGCCCGCCTGGAAGGCCCGCGGGTTGCGGAAGTTCGGGTCCATTACCGATACGCTGGCATTGTTGAACGGGTTGACGCTGGTGGTACCTGCCGAAATGCCTGCTGCCCGCTGCACCACATCGAGCGGGATGATTGGGAGCGCATTGAGTGAGCCCTGGCCTAAATCGTAACCAGCCTGGGCAAACACCTGACGCAAGTTCAAGGTCGAGGTGGGATCGACGCGGATGGACAGGTTACCCGGGGTGGTGCGGAACTGATTGATGGAATCGGCGAATACGAGCAGGGGTGTCGCCGCGTAAAAGAGGCCCGTGTGGCCGCGAACCACGGTACGACGGCCGCTGGTGAAGGGGGTCCAGGCGAAACCGAATCGCGGCATCACCTGATTCAGAGTGTCGCGAATCTTCGTGGGATCGAGACGGCCCGCGGGAAACGCGGCGTTCTGCACCGATTGGACAAGCGCCGTGTTGCTGGTGTCCGGGTTGGGGCTCCACTGTCCTTCATAGCGAAGGCCGAAATCGAGTGTGAGTTTGTTGTTTACGCGGAAGGAATCCTGGGCGTAGAAGGCGAGCTGGTAGGATCCAAGCTTTGCGAGCAGGTTGCCGATCTGGCGCTGATAATTGATCTCGGTGCCGGTGCCGGCGAACCGGTTCGGGCCCGAGAGCAGCGTCAGGATGCGATTGACGTTGGTGGTGCCGAAGTTAAATGAACCGAACTGATTGAAGCCGAACTCCTGGAACGCGCTGATGCGGCTCCAGTCAACGCCGAATTTCAGATTGTTGCGGCCCTTTGCCACAGAGAGGCTGTTGGTGAGCTGGTAGCGCGTGTCGTCCTGAGTGGTCGGCAGGAAGCTTCGGGCTCCGAAGGTGCCGATGCCGCTATTGCTGACGGTGGGAAGTTCCGAAACCGCTTCGCGTGGACGGATTTCTGTCGTGACGGTAAAGCGTGTGTCATTCAGGATGGTGGGCGAGAACAGGTGCGTGTATTGCGTCGTACCCGAGTAGGTGCGGTCGCGCTCGATCGCCTCGTTCGAGAGTGCAGAGTTGGAAAGTGGGGAAAGCGCACCACCTACCGATCCGGCGTATTCGGCATCGCCACGGCTGGTGTTGAAACGAAGAGTCAATCGATTGCCACTTGCGAACTGGTAATCGCCGCGGAGCGTACCGGTGAGAGCGTTGTTGGTCTGCGTGAAAGGCTGCTCCTGGCTGCGATAGAAGGAGGGGGCTTCGGCTGTTTCCGGGGTTGGATTCACACCTTGCAGTGTCGAGAAGAACACCCGGCGAGGCGCTTCGGACTTCTGCTGCTCGTAGGCGCCGAACCAGAAGAACTTGTCCTTGATCAACGAACCACCGATACCGCCACCAAACTGCTGCAAGGTCTCGGAAGACGGTATGCCGAGAATCGGATTGTCCAAACCAAGTTCGCGATGGCGGATCTGGTAGAAGGCTTCGCCATGGACGTCGTTTGTGCCCGACTTGGTGACGGTGTTCAGAATTCCGCCCGACGAACGGCCGTACTCGGCGGTGTAACCAGTGGTGACAACCTGGAATTCCTGGATCGCGGCTTGGGGGACGGTGGGGATGAAGTTCGATCGCTCACCGCCGCGGATGCCGCCGAAGAACGGCTGGTTATAGTCGGAGCCATCGAGCATCACGTTGGAGTTGATACCGCGCTGGCCGGCGAACGACAACTGGCCACGCTGGGGATCCACCTGAACCGTCGGGCTCAGAGTCGCGAAGTCCTGGAAGCGACGTCCGAGGATTGGCAGGTTTTGAATCTGAGTCGTGGTGGTTGTCGTGGTCTGCGCAGGAATCTGCAGGTCGATAAGTGTCTCGCCCACTTCCACAGTCGTGGTGGTCGCTTCGACCTTGAGAGTGATGTCGGCAGTGACGCTGGCGCCCACGTTGAGGACTAGTCCAGCGAGTGTGGTCGGGGCGAAGCCTGATGACACTGCGGTGATTTCGTAGGTGCCTGGGTCGAGGGCAACGCCGCGGTACGCACCGCCTTCGTCCGTCTTCATCTCTCGATTCAGTCCGGTCTCGGCATTCCGAATGGTGACGGCAGCGCCGGCCACAGCCGCGCCTGCGGTGTCGTAAACGGTGCCGGTGATTTGTCCTTTATTGGCGTTTGCCTGTCCAAAAGCGGTCGCACATAGCAGTGCTAAGACGACCAGCAAGCGAGTAAGAAGCATAGTCCTCCGGTTGACTTGTGTTTCTGAAGAATTCCGGGGCTTTTTAGAAGGCCCTGCTGAAGCAAATAGGCGCGCGCGAACGCGGCCCTACCAAATAGATGATAGGCAAGCAACGTAACAGTCTCGTTGCGATTTAGTTAACGTTGCTAGACGAAGGTTTGTGCCAGAACGCTCGCGTCGAGGTTCCTAGTACTTGTTCCTCGAAGCGAAAGGAGAAGGAAGGTTGTAGGAAATGAAAGCGTTTCGCCCGCTCTTGAGAGTGAACAACGAGCTTCGAGTTGATGATCGGTGTGGCTGAGTTGCCGTGAGAGCCCAACGTGTCGTCCGGACACCGGCTGGGAGCAAGCGCCGGTGCTACAGGACACCGGCGCCCGGCAATGTTGGAACGAAAAACTAAGACGCCGAGACCTGTTTACAGTACTCGAAGCACTTCTTGACTTCGGCCACCGTGTTCTCGCCTTTGTACTCGTACTCGATCATCGCTGGGATGGCGAGTTTGCGCTCTTTCACAACTAAGAGCACTTCCTTGATCGGAGTATCGCCGGTGCCGAGTGGAACGTTCGGGCCGTGGTCCTTCTTGCGGTCCTTGATGTGGAGCGTTTTGATGTGGCGCGCCTGCTTTTTCAGATACTCCACCGGATCGTAGTTCGCTGCGGTGAAGTGGCCGATGTCGAGGTTGATCGCGATGTTAGGACCAGCTTCCATCGCTTTCTCGAAGCTTTCCGGTTTGGCGTACTCGTCGGGATCCTTCAGGTTGTCGTGGTTGTGCATCGCGACGATGATTCCGTACTTCTTGGCGATGGGCTGAATTCGAGGAGCCGCGCTGACCTGAGATGAGGCAGTGATGAGCTTGGTGCCGATCGCTTGCGTCAACTTCATGCCGGCTTCGATCTGCTCGTCGGGCCAGGTCTTCCTGAACGAACAATTCAGGGCGTAAATGTTGATGCCGGCGTCGGCGAAGAGCTTCTTTGCGTAGGCGCAGCGGTCGAGAGCTTCCTTGGAAGCCATCCACTTTGCCCTTCCTGCCTCATCGATGCCCTTCGGTTCCAGGTGGCCCTGCCAGAGCTCGGAGTATCCAAGACCGGTCTCTTTGTAGGCATTGACCGCATCCTCCAGCGACATGTCGCGGAAGCTGTAGCTTTGCGCGCCGAACATGATACCGTTCACCCGGCTGTTGATCTTTGGGCCTGCGGACAGGCTCAACAGCGGCGCCGAGGCGAGCGCCAGCTTTCCAAATTCTCTTCTCGAAACCATGGCTTCGTTATATCAGGTTGCGGGAGAGTTAGTTAAAATCGAGCTTTCCCATGCAAAAGCCTGTCGTTTCGTTTGGTGAAATTATGCTGCGCCTTGCCCCGCCGGGATATGAGCGCATTCTGCAGTCGCCACAGTTTATGGCGACCTTCGGAGGTGGTGAAGCGAACGTCGCCGTGGCTGTCTCGATGTTTGGAGTGCCGGCCCGCTACATCACGATCCTGCCGCCGGATAATCCGATCTCGGATGCCTTCCTGGGTGAGATGCGCCGCTTCGGCGTGGATCCGCAGTTTGTGGTTCGTGGCAAGGGACGCTTCGGAATTTACTTCGTTGAGCCCGGTGCGAACCAGCGCGGATCGAAGGTGGTCTACGACCGGGAGGGAAGTGCCATCGCCCTGGGCAAGCCGGGAGACATCAACTTCGATGCGGCGTTCGAGGGCGCGCAGTGGTTTCACATCACCGGCATCACGCCTGCGATTAGTGCATCAGCGGCCGACCTGGCGCTCGAGAGCGTACGCAAGGCACGCGAAGAGGGCCTCACCGTCTCCTGCGATCTGA
Source organism: Bryobacteraceae bacterium (assembly GCA_035640835.1). Classification (GTDB taxonomy): domain Bacteria; phylum Acidobacteriota; class Terriglobia; order Bryobacterales; family Bryobacteraceae; genus DASQVJ01. The sequence goes on along the minus strand of DASQVJ010000678.1, from coordinate 3,246 downwards.
ATTATCGGAAGAACCTCTGGAAGTATGGGCGGTCGACGAAAGAGGTGATGACCGAGCTCATCAAGTACGTGGATGTTTGTATTGCCAACGAAGAAGACGTACAGATGGCGCTCGGCATTGAGGCGGAGGTCGATGTGCACTCCGGACAGCTCGAGGAGGGCGTGTACCGGAAGCTTTCCGATACCGTGCTATCCACTTATCCGAACCTGCGAGCGATCGCCATCACGCTGCGGGAAAGCTTCAGCGCATCCCACAACGGCTGGTCGGCGTGCTTGAACGACGGTAAGAGCTTCTATCGAAGCCGGCGCTATGACATCACGCATATCGTGGACCGTGTCGGTGGCGGCGACTGCTTTGCGGGCGGGCTTATTTTCGGACTGATCACGATGGAACCGAAGGACGCACTTGAGTTTGCGGTAGCCGCATCGTGCTTAAAGCACTCCATCCCGGGCGACTTCAACCGGTTCACGCGAGCCGAGGTCGAGGCACTGGTGAAGGGTGGCGGTTCGGGTCGCGTTCAACGCTGAGACTCGCGGGCTGGTTGTAGCCGTTGCTTACACTTCGTAGTTTTGGTACCAGCGGTGTACACTTCGTGGTCATGGACGAGCGCGCTTTCTATAGCGAGAGTCAGACCACGAAACCAGCCACGTTGAACTGCCCGTTCTGCAAGATGTCGGAGTCTTATGAGCTGCGCTGGCTGGTTCGCAAGAAGAAGGACCGCTTGCCATCAGGCGCTGACGAACGCGATCGGGCGAAGTTTCAGAAGTCTCAGAGTCACATGGTTCTGCTGGATGATCGTGCTTCGTGCAAGAATCCCCGGTGCCGGAGAAGCTTCGAGGTGTCGGGGATCAAGACGTTGGCTTTCCTCTAGGAAGCCTTCGATGCCCGATATGAGAGAGCCAGAGAACGCGTCGGAGACATCGTGGGTCGCAGTCCCGCGCCAGCCTTACTTACTGACATTTTCGGGCTCACTCGAAGGCCGGTTGCATTGCTTTTGCCCGTATGAAGTGGTTCGCTAAGTCTCCCCAAGGGGACAGCCCGCGCCTGCCTCCTTGAGGGAGCCATGTCAGGCTGTTTCGTTCAGCCTCCCCCTCAGCCCCGACCCGGTCACAACGAATTTCAGAAAATCTTCTGAATTTTTTCAATCGTTTACGAGCCGACGCGGCCAAAATGCTTCCGGCCGTAGTGTAGTTTTGAAATCAGAAAGGCGTTGGAGGCGGTGCGGCCTCGGAAACGCCCGGTTCGAACGGCTTTATTGCATTCCATACTCACTGCTCGTTCGAACTGCCTCGCGGCAGCAACCCTATCGCGGCTTGGGCGGCCAGCAACGCGAGTTCATTGTGGCGATGAACTCGGGCGATAGGAGCATAGCTCGGCAAGTCTCCCTGCCTGGTTGCGCCTGTTTTTACAGACCGTGAGGTCGTTCCTGTGGACCCCCAGAACTTATGGCCCTGGGGGTCCTTTTTTTTCCATTCATCTCCGAGATTTCACCCCTCATCCGAAACTTCCACAACTCATCCGCTCCCCCACGACCCGCGAGCTTGTTCCCGCCTAACCTGCCCATGGAGGGAAACAAACCGATGACCTGTTCTTTACGCAAGCTGATTCTGCTCGGAGGCACCTCGGCCGCCGCGTTCCTGTTTGGCTTCGTTTCGCAACTTCGGAGCGCGGAGACTCCACGCTTCGATCACACGGTTCGGAATGCGTTCTTCGCGGGCTTCGGCGGCAACAAAGAGGCTCTGCAACAAGGGATGAAGGCGTGTGAGGACGCGCTGGCTGAGAACCCGAACCACGCGGAAGCTCTGGTTTGGCATGGCGGAGGACTGTTCTTCCTGTCGAACACGTTCTTCAAGGCGGGCGATTATCAGAAGGGCACTGAGTACTTCAACAAAGGAATGGGAGAGATGGACAGGGCGGTCGAGCTTGCTCCCGACCGCATTGCCGTGCGCGTGCCCAGGGGAGCGACTCTGCTGACCGCCACCCGATTCCTGGGCCAGCATCCACGACGCGAGGAATTGCTGAAGAAGGGGCTCGAAGACTACTCGCGTGTTTATGAGTTGCAGAAGACGCGGATGGACACGCTCAGCGAACATTCGAAAGGCGAATTGTTGTTTGGCTTAGCCGAGGGTTGGAGCCGCGCGGGCGATTCGGTGAAGGCGCGGACGTACTTCGAGCAGATTGCCTCCGATCTCCGCGGCACCGCTTATGCCGAGCGCGCGAACGTCTGGTTTGAGAAAGGCTCGATACCGCTGGCGCAAACCGGGTGCGTCGGCTGTCACGTGAACAAGTAAGATCGGAACTGGCCCAATGGCTTCGCGTTCACACGTTTCGCTCGGGAAACTGCTGCTTTTCAACCTGGTGATCTCGGCTGCCGCCGGGGTGATGATTTGGATATTCCATCGCGACCCCACCCACGAGCGAATTCTCGGCAGCTTCCTGGTGTCGCTGGTTTACTCGAATGTGATCGGATCGCTGGGTTACTGGCTGATGCCGACCATCTGGCCGTGGGCACGGTGCAGACCGGCGCACATCCGGTATCCAGCGACCGCGCTCGCGCTGGTTGGAATCAGCGTTGTGGGGACGATGATCGGGGGGCTGATCCTGGCGACCGTGAGTCCGGTTTATCGGACGCACTACTGGCCGATGGTTGCAGGGTCGGTGCGCATCGCGATCCTGCTCTCGTTTCTGTTTGGCGGTGGCGCGATTGTCTATGAAACTCTGCGGTACCAGCTCGAGCACACGACGCTCGAGCTTCGTACGAAGGAACTGGAACGGGAGCGTGCTCTCAAGCTGGCGACCGAAGCGCGGCTCGCTTCACTGCAGAGCCGCGTGCAACCGCATTTCCTTTTCAATGCGCTGAACTCGATCTCCTCACTGATTCGTGAGGATCCGGGGCGTGCGGAACGATTAATCGAAAAGATGGCCGCGATCCTTCGCTATTCGCTCGATACGACAACGGGGACGGTGACACTCGAGCGCGAACTGCAGATCGTTCACGATTACCTGGAGATCGAAAGCGCGCGCTTTGGACCTCGATTGCGGTACGAGGTGGATGTCCCGCGGGGTTTACTGCGAGCCGAGGTGCCGCCGTTTTCCCTGCAAACGCTGGTGGAGAACAGCGTGAAGTATGCGGCCGGAGCCAGGCGTGACGGAGCAACGATCGCGATTACGGCGCGTGGTGACGGCGAGCGCGTGCATCTCGAGGTCGCCGATGACGGACCTGGATTCGACCCGGGTTGGTTGAAG
>DASQVJ010000677.1:0-4151 GCA_035640835.1 Bryobacteraceae bacterium | reverse complement strand
CTGGTTCGGCAGATTCTTCTGCCAGGCGATCAGGGCCCGACGCTCTAGTCTTACTCGGCGAGCACCAGTGAGTTGAAGAACATCTTGAACGTCTGGTAGCTCTGCGCTCGATATTGCGGACGCATGCCGAAGAGTATGACGCGGCCGCTGCCTAGCGGCACGTCGAGGACCGCATGCTTGTTCTTGATGTACTTCTCGCCGAGTAGCCAACCTGAGGCTAAAACGTTGCTTGCAGGATACTCGGCGACGGATTGCACGCGGTCACCGCTAAGCTCAAAGGCCGGGCTCCCCTCAAACCAGATCGCGATATCCGTCGGCAGGCCAAGGTTCAACGGGTGCTTGCTATTGAGCTTCACGTTCAGCAAAGACCCCGGCGAGTAAAACTCTCGGTTCGGAACTCCCGCGAGCACGTTCTTGATTCCGAGACCCATGCGCTCGATGCCCCAGTCCACCGAGTCGTTCAGGAAGATGACCGTGCCGCCTTCATTCGCGAATTTCTTGAGGGCATCGGCGCCAGCCGCTCCCAATCCGCCGACCAGGTTGTCCGGCATTGAGCCTGCCTTGTAGCCGTTGTCCAGGATGGCCGTCTGTTGATCCGGAAAGATGAGCGCATCGTACTTGGCGCGCAGATTTCCCGCCAGAATCTCAGGGTTGCCGACGCTCGTGTACGCGAAGCCGAACTCCTCGAGCAGCCAGCGTGTCCAACCTTCATCCATGCTGGGCATGAAACTGCGATACAAGCCGACCCGTGGCTGCTTCACGCGCTTCCAATCTGAGCCTGCCTGCTCCAGCCGGAAATCGCCCGTGCTGTTGCGATATACGTTGCGTCCCTGCTTCCACGCTGCGTTCGCCGCTTTCCAGGAGTAAACGTTACCTGCCGAGGTGTCACCTGCCGGTGCTTCGAACTTCGTCACGCGGCTCGCGCGGACTTCGAATGGCTGATCGATGGTGTCGACCGAGACGCCCATGAGCAGCGGCAGAGTCTGAGCCGTAACGTCATAGGGTCGCTTGGGTGGACCGCCGGGGTAGAGTCGAAGATCCGGATAGTCCTGGCGCTCGAGCAACGTTTTGGCATAGTTCGAATAGGGCTGATTCATGCGGATCACATGCGATCCCGCCGGGTAGTCCTTGCCATTCGCTTGAAAAGGCGCGCTTGCGCGTTCGATCTCCACCATCCCGAATGCGAGCGTCTCGAGCAGCTTCGCGGTCGACCCAGGGTCGCGCTGGTTCGAGCTGATCACGAACGCGTTGGGCTTCGTTCGATTCACTGCGTTCTTATGAACTTGCCAGAAGCCTCGTAGCAGATCAGCGCGGCGAGTCGCCGCCTGGTACAGCAACGATTCAAACGCGATCAGCTGGTAATCGACGATGTCGCGTTGACGCCAGGTTCCGCCCATCCAGGGCTCGAGATAGTTCCAGCTGCGCTCGCGCGGGCTGTATCCGAGTGCATTTGCCTGAATCTGGTCCGGCTTCACCGTGATCGGCGACGCCAGCCTGGCACTCGCCGACTCGCTCAGGATCCGAAGTCCCCCGTGATACGCCTGGTAATGACGAGCCGGAGTCCAGAAGTCATACATCGCATTGATGGCGACACCTTTCTTGCCCGCGGCCGTGAGGTCGGCAGCCATTGTGGCACCCACTGCGTTGCACTGCTGCGCGATGATCGGGTCGATGTTCGGATCGACAGGATCCATCCACGGCGGCACGAACATGCGCGATGCGTTCTGCCCCTGCTGATGCACGTCGTAGACGATCTGTGGATGCCAGACGTTCTGGAGTTGGCCGACAGCCAATCGGCTCTCCACCTGCGAGAACATGTACCAGTCGCGGTTGTTATCGTGACCGACGTACTTCTGGTACAGCTCCGGAGGATTGCTGCCTTCGAACGGCGTCCCAAGTGTCTGGCGATACCACCGGGTGACCAGGTCGACACCATCCGGATTCTGCGATGGCACCAGCAGCAGGATCACGTCCTTGAGAATCGCGCGGTTCTTCACCGTATCTTTCGTGATCAGATTGTAGGCATACTCGACGGCTGTCGACGTGGACGCGACCTCGGTGGAATGCACGGAGCAAGTGATCATCACGACCGTCTTGCCCTCCTCGATCAACTTCTCCGCTTCAGCATCCGAGGTCCGACGCGGGTCCGCGAGTCGCTGTTGAATAGTCCGATACTTATCGAGTTGCTTCAGGTTTTCCGGTGCTGAAATGATCGCGACGACGTAGGCTCGATCTTCTGTTGTTCGCCCCAGTTCCCGCACCTGAATCTTGTTGCTCTCGGATGCGAGTTCCTGAAAATACGAGACTACCCGGTTCCAATCCAGCAGGCTCCGGTCTGCCCCCATTGGGTGGCCGAAGAACGATTCCGGGGTAGCAGGGGCACCAATCGCCAGGGCCGCCGTAACGGCCAGAACACACGCAAGCCTTCTCATTTTTCGAGTCCTTGCACTACAGTAATCACCTCCGGCAGACGTGGTCCGCGGAGGTCAACCACATACAAATGGGTAATGTTCTTCATGATAATCGCGAACAGACTTGAGCGTTTGGGGTATTTTGAGTGGCGCTGAGGTCGGCATTGTTGTAACACAGATTTTCGTTGCCAGTAGAAATCCCGGTGCTATACTAAAGGTGCCATCGCGGGATGGTACTTTGTGTTCTTGCCTGCTACGTTTGCCTGCCAGCTCCCGTTGTTCCAAGGCCTCGACGAAGCTCGCCAGTGTCTACCCCCTCTCGTGTTCAATTTCAGGAGTTAGTTAGTTAATGACCAATATCTACGTCGGCAACCTGTCGTATACCACTACACAGGATGAGCTAGAAACTGCCTTTGCCGCATACGGCGCTGTGGAGCGCGTCAGCCTTGTTCGTGATCGAGACACCGGTCAATCGCGCGGATTCGCTTTCGTCGAAATGCGCGATGCGACCGAAGCGACTAATGCAATTCAGGCATTGAATGGCTATCAATTGAATGGCCGGGTGCTGAACGTGAACGAAGCCCGTCCTCGCGAAGAGCGTGGCGGAGGATTCAACGGAGGCGGCGGCGGTGGCCGTGGCTTCGGTGGCGGCGGTGGTGGTCGTGGACCTGGTGGCGGCGGTGGCCGTGGAGGGTTCGGCGGCGGCGGCGGTGGTGGCCGGGGCGGCAATCGTCGCGAACCTCGTTGGTAGGTTCAAACCAATCGGAAATCCAAAGGGCTACGTCTTCGGACGTGGCCCTTTCTGCTTTAGCGCGGATTCTCGAGTTCCTCGAGGGCCGACAACATGACCCCCGCCGCTGACGGCGTGCCCTTGTAGCGTAGCTCGTAATAGGCCTCGGTGAGCCTTCTCACGGGTTCTGCCGAGGTCTTGTCCGTGATGACCGCGGAGAACTCGCGGGGCGTCAACCACGCGGGCTTCTCAAAGCCTCGAGCATGCAACGCCTTCAGCATGCGGTTATATAACACCGCTGCATCGCTCTGCGAAATGCGACCGCTCCGCACGCGGACCAGGTGAGAACGATGCGTCCAAAGCTTCCACAGGATCGGGACTTGCCAGATCAGTAGCCCTACCACTACAACCAGTGCAGCAGCGGGACCCAACCAGGGCTTTACCCTCTCAAAAGCCGCTCGAATGGGTCTCCGGAGCTCGCTGATAGAGAATGACAAAGCCTTTAGCCGGAAGCGATCGGCCGACATCTCGGCGGATGCCGCCAGATTGAGTTGCCGATCCAAGCTATAGTTCAGAACCCAATCGCTCCAGAACGTCTCGGCCGCGTCCAGCAGCATGCTCATCCTGGTGAACAGGGCGGATGCCGTTGTCCCGCGACTTGGGGGCGTGGGATCGAAAGTGGTCCAACCTTGTCCCGGGAAATAGGCCTCCACCCAGCTATGGGCATCGGAGGCGCGAACCACGTACCAGCCGCTCAATGGATTGAATGCTCCTGGACCGAAACCAGTGGCAATTCGCGCCGGAATGCCCTGCGAGCGAAGCATTACGGCCATGGCAGAAGCAAAATACTCGCAGTGCCCTTTTTTCCGCTCAAAAAGGAAATACGCGAGAGCATCGGGAACAGTGTCGCTGAGTAATTCTAATGTGTAACCGTAACTCGTCTGCAAATGACGCTCAATTCGCCGTGCCTTTTCAAATTCCGATGTCGCGCTGCCGCTAAGATTATGCGC
>DASQVJ010000676.1:0-2508 GCA_035640835.1 Bryobacteraceae bacterium | reverse complement strand
CGAACGTGACTCGCCGCAACCAGGTGCGCTTGTCAGCCGGAGGCGCCGGATCCAAACCTTTCGTCTCGAGCTTCGCCAGGATGAAGGCGTCAATCGGCGAACGCACCCAAGCGCTTCGCTTCACAGCTGGAACCTTGTTGTCGAGAACCGGCCGAAACGCCCAATGGTTCGATCCCGCCTTCGCAGCCGTCGACGAAGGCATCGGCACGCCCGCCCGTATCCAAGTCACAAAGTCCGCGATCTGTTCGTCGCTCAGTTTGCCCGATGGTGGCATCTTGAGCTTGTCGCCGTAACGGAGCGCTCGAAGGAGGAGGCTGGATTCCGGGTCACCAGCAGTGAACATGGGTCCGGACTTGCCCCCCTTCTGGATGGCTTCCGGCGAATCGACCCTGAGTCCACCCATCGGTGACGCAAGAGCTTGGCTATGACACGCGTAGCAACTCTGTGCCAGCACAGGCCTGATCTTTGTCTCGAAAAATTCGATTGACTTCGGATCTGGTTCGGCGCGCAAAGCCGTCACGTACAGTAAAGACATCAAGCATGTAAGCCCGCCAATGCGCATCTTTGCCCTGAATTATATCTGCCCGGCTCAGGCACAAGCCTGCGAATGATACGCTGATTCTTCGCCCTATGCAAACACCTCCAAAACGACTTCTCTACGGCCCCGGACCCACCATGGTGGACCCCCGCGTATACGAAGCCATGTCGCAGCCGATCGTCGGCCACCTCGATCCTTTCTTTTTCTCCGTGGTCGAGGAGATTCGCACGGGTCTGCGCGAAGCGTTTGGCACTGCGAACGAGTTCACTTTTGCGATCTCCGGAACAGGCAGTGCCGGCATGGAGACCGCCGTAGCAAACTTCGTCGAGCCTGGCATGAAGTTCGCAGTGCTCGCGAACGGCTTTTTCTGTGATCGCGTGGCCGAAATGGGTCGTCGACATGGCGGCGAGGTCGTACGATTCGACAAGCCCTGGGGCGAGAGCTTCACTGATGACGAAGCCGCCGAGTTCATCACGCGCGAGAAGCCGCACATCGTCGCCTTCGTGCAAGCCGAAACGTCGACCGGCGTTTACAACGGTGGCAAAGGCATCTGCGATGCCGCACATTCGGTTGGCGCATTGGCCATCGCCGACGTCGTCACTTCACTTGGCGCGATGCCCGTTGAAGTCGACCGCAACGGCATCGACATCGCGTACAGCTGTACTCAGAAGGGTTTGAGCTGCCCTCCGGGTCTCGCTCCCATCACTGTATCTCCCCGAGCACTCGAACGCCTCCGCGCTCGCAAGCGCTCGGCCGACACCTGGTATCTCGATCTGGGATTGCTCGACGAATATTTCGGTAACTCGCATCGCTATCACCACACCGCCCCGATCTCGATGTTCTACGCCCTGTGCGAAGGTCTTGCCGTGATCAAGGAAGAGGGCATTCAGAAGCGTTGGGAGCGACACCGCAAGGCTCATCTACAACTCGTCGACGGTCTCGAAAGTCTCGGCTTGCAGATGTTGGTCCCCGACGGGAAGCGCATCTGGAACCTCAACACGCCGCTTGTCCCTGAAGGGATCCAAGACATCGTCGTGCGCAAGTATCTGATGGAAAACTATGGCATCGAGATCCTCGGCGGATTCGGGCCGTTGGCGGGCAAGATATTCCGGATTGGATTGATGGGTCCGCTCGCCACTCCCGAGAACACCGAAAGCTTCCTCGACGCGTTCGCAAAGGCACTTACCCACGCGGGATACGGTGTCGCAACCGCCCAGCATTAACCGGCTCCGACGTCCGTGCAACCGAGCTTCAGCAACCGTTTCCTTCGAGATAAGTTGGTGAAGTTCTTTGAGTGGCGAGGTGTGACGCAAGCGCCCGAGCCCCTCGCCGACGAGGCACTGGAGCGCCTCGAGTTCATGCGCCCTGAAGGCGTCGCAGACGATTTTCGATTGGCTCTCGAGAGCGGACGCGCTGTCCTCGCAGAACTGAGCCGGCGCCCCCACTCTCCCGACGAAGAACTAATTTTCGAGCATCGGATCGCTCAATCACCCGAGCTCGAGCGCTTAGCCCGCGAGGCGCTCGCAAGCGGCAAGGTGTCCCGCGAAACCGCGCTCCGATTTCTTTTCGAAGAGATGCTTGAAGACGAGCGCGCCGCCTTTGAAGATCGAATCTTCCATGAGAGTGATACGTTCTTAGCCCTGCTCGAATTGGAAGAGGATTTGGTCCAAGCGTACCTGCGCGGAACTCTCGACGAAGGGGAGAAGTTGCGTTTCGAAACCGGCTACCTCACTCATCCCGCGCGTGAGAGGCGGATCAGCGTGCTGCGGGCCTCAGTTCCAGAGCAATCCACAAGCCCGACGCTTCGTTACGCCACACTCGCCGGTGTTGCGCTGCTATTGGCCGGGCTCTACACCTTCTGGGTCAGCTATAAGACGGGCCCGCTGATGTCAGGTCATGGCGCAGAATCACACAGCGCTGGACCCGGATTCGCGATCACGCTCGCTCCAGGTATCCTGAGCACTCCGGCA
>DASQVJ010000675.1:0-3543 GCA_035640835.1 Bryobacteraceae bacterium | reverse complement strand
CAAACCTCGCTTCACATCGACCACAAGGCCAGCCCAGGCGTTCGCACCGCCGGAGTGCTTCCACGCGTCGGCGGGCCAGGTGTCGTAACCAAACTCGCCTGGTCTCGGAATCGTGTGGAAGATCCAACGGAGCTTGCCGGTACGCACGTCATAGGCACGGATATCGCCGGGTGTCGAAGGCAATTGTTCCGGAACGGAGCTCCCCAAAATGATGAGGTCTTTGTAGATTGCGCCCGGTGTAGGAACGCTGATGGTCAGCAACTCCTTTGGTCGATCAAACGCCTCGCGCATGTCGACTTTGCCTTCCTTACCGAAGCCTGGGTCCGGTTTTCCGGTCTTCGCATCGAGCGATGTCAAATCGTAGCCGAGGGCGAAGAGAATCCGCGCCTCCTTGCCGTCGGTCCAGTAGGTGAGCCCGCGATTCTTGTGATTCGGCCGCTGGCCACGAAGCCCGTCATAGGTCCAGATCTCTTTGCCTGTCGCACCATCCAGGGCGAGCACTCGTAATTTAGGAGTGGTGGCGAACACCACGCCATTCACGACAATCGGATTGCATTGGATGTCGGAACCCGGATAAGCGTCACCGCTCTCGTAAGTCCACGCGACCTGCAACTGCTGAACATTCTTTGTATTGATCTGCTTCAGCGAGGAGTAATGGATGTTCTCGGACCCACCGCCGAAGGCCTCCCACGTCTGATACTTGTTTTGCGCGAAAGCGCACACTGAAAAACACAGAGCTAAAGCGACACGCATTGTTTTGGACGGAGACAAGTATATCGAGTGGTTGCTTATATACTGAGCGTTCACTACTTGCTTCGGGAGGTTGTTTCTATGTCGACGCATATGGATCGCCGCGCACTGCTCCGTGGTGCGTTCGGCTCTGCTGCGTTATTCGGACTCGATGCTTTGTTCACTGCGGAACGAACAGATGCCGCTGCGGTGGGTCCAAACGACAACATCAAGGTCACAAAGATCGACACATTTGTTCTCAAGAACTCGTGGGTCTTCGTCAAGATCTCGACGGATGCGGGCGTCGTGGGTTGGGGAGAAATGCTCAAGGACGATGCCAAGGCTTGTGCGGCGGGCGCACAGGAGGTCGGCCGGTATTTGATCGGGCAGGATCCCACGCGTGTTGCATTCCATTGGCAGGCGATTCATCGAGGTGCGTTTTACCGCGGTGGTCCCGTCAAGACCGCCATATTGAGCGGCATCGATCAGGCGCTCTGGGACATTAAGGGCAAGGTCTACGGCGTGCCTGTCCACAAGCTGCTCGGTGGTCCCACACGCGATCGCGTGCGCGTCTACGGTCAGCTCAGCGAGAAGACGGGCGTCAACGCAATCAAGGTCGGCTTGCGCGGCACGGCTCGAGCGCCGTTCAAGTACAACGAGGGTCAGCAGTTTGTAGACGAAGTTGTGGAGCGATTTAAAGCTCTCCGGCAGAAGGTGGGCAACGGCGTTGACATCGGCGTCGAGTTTCACGGTGCGGTGCAACCTCCCACAGCTATGCGGCTGATGCATGCCCTCGAGCCGTTCAATCCCTGGTTCTACGAGGAGGTTGCTCAAGCTCTCAACGTCGACGTGATGGCCGAACTCGCGAAGAAGACTCACATTCCTATCGCCACGGGCGAGCGCATTTTCCTGAAGTGGGGCTTCAAGGAGATTCTCGAAAAGCGCGCTGCTCATATCCTGCAGCCGGACGTATGCTACGCCGGAGGCATCACGGAACTTCGCCTCATCGCCGGTATGGCGGAAGCCTATTATGCGCCGATCGCTCCGCACAACCCGCAAGGACCTTGCTCTCTTGCAGCCAGCTTGCAGGTCGCTGCGAGCGTTCCAAACTTCCTCATCCAGGAGCGCGGAGACAACGAGTATGTCGATCTGCTGGCCAAGCCTCTACCGCCGGTGGTTAACGGCTATCGTCCGCTCCTGACCGAACCAGGACTCGGCATCACCATCGACGAAGAGAAGTTGAAGGCCCAAGTGGGCGAGCCTCGCGAGTACAAAACCGCGTTCGATTCTGACGACGGGTCGGTTGTCGATTGGTAGCGCGAACCTAGACGGCGGCCTTGAGGCTTTGCATGTCCTCAAGGACCGCCATTGCTGCGTTGCGTCCGTTGATGGCGATCACGCTGCCGCCTGGGTGCGTGCATGCGCCACATAAGTAGACACCCGGCATCGGTGTTCTGGACTGCAGCCGCTTCGACCACATGTAGGGCGGCAGGCATTCGCCCTGGAAGATGTGGCCGCCTGTCAGACCGACCTTCTTCTCGATATCGGGTGGACCGGAGATTTCCATATCGACGATGCAGTCGGGGATGTTTTCGCAGAATCGGGCAAGCGATCGGATGATCAGGTCGCGTACTTCGCCGCGTCGTGTGTCCCAATTTCCTTCGCGGAAGCGATACGGAACGTACTGAGCGAAGACGCTCATCGTGTGGAATCCGTCAGGGACGACAGTTCGGTCGCTTGTGCTTTGAAAATACAATTCGGTCCACAAATGTTTTGGCAGTTCGCCGGCCCTTGCGGCCGCATACGCCTCCTTCCACTCGTCGTGAGTTAGTGGCGTGTTGAGTTGTCCGTAGTGGTGCGGTTGATTTGTTCCGGCGCGTGCTCGAAAGCTGGGGAGCTCTCGTAGCAGTACGTTGGCCTTGACGGTGCAGCCTTCGATCGGGATCGCTTCAACGCGAGAACGCCAGTCTTGAGAGACCGCGGATCCTAGCAGTCGCAAGGTGACTCGCGGATCGGCGTTGGAAATCACGCAACGAGCGTGGATGCGCTCACCTCCCTCGAGCTCGACGCCTTCTTGAGGATTGATTCTCGCTACAGGCACTCCGGTGGCGATCAAGGCTCCTGCTTCCCGTGCTGCGTCGCAGATGAGGAATGAGACCATCCCGATTCCACCCTTCACGTATCCCCACGCAGCGGGCATTCCGCCAAACCGACCAGAAGAATGGTGGAAGCGGATGGATGCCGTGCCGGGATCGAACGGGCTCGCGTTCGTGCCGATCACTCCTTGTCCTAAGTACGCCGACTGCAGCCGCTCATCGCGCAGGTATCGGCCCACGAACTCCGCCATCGACCACTCGTATAGAACGCCTCGGGCTTCGTCGTCGGATCCGAGCCGTTGGTCGATCTCCTTGGGAGTGGGCGCTGGGCCGATCCACGCGTCGCATTCGCCAGCGGGACGCAGAGCATCACGTAAGCGCGCGAGCACGTTGCTCATTGCCTTCCAGCCGTCGACGTCGCCAGGAGAAAGCCTGCGGATCTCGGCTTCACAGAGATCGTCATCATCGTAGAGTTGGACACTCGACCGATCGAGGAATGGAACGAAGAGTCCATTGATGGCAGGGATCCACTCGAACCCGCGCTCCGCTAGTCCGAGTTCCTCAACCACCAAGGGATGGAGGAGGCCACACAAATAGGCGCAGGGCGAGAGCTTGACTCCGGGCCATACTTCTTCGGCTGTGCAAGCACCTCCGATACGCTCGCGCGCCTCCAGTACAAGTACCTGCTTTCCAGCACGCGCCAGGTAAGCGGCGCAGG
>DASQVJ010000674.1:0-17837 GCA_035640835.1 Bryobacteraceae bacterium | reverse complement strand
GGATGTCAGCGGCACGCCCGCGGGGGAGATACAGCGTCTGCTCCTCTGCTCCGGCAAGATCTACTACGAGTTGCTTGCGGCCCGGGAAGAACGGAAGGCTCAGAACGTCGCAATCGCGCGCGTGGAGCAGATCTATCCGTTCCCGCTTGCTCAGCTCCAGCAGCACCTGGCCACCTACGGCCCGAACACCGAAGTCTACTGGGTCCAGGAAGAACCCCGAAATATGGGCCCGTGGCGCTTCATCCATGAGAATCTGCAACCTCTGCTCGATTCATCGAAGCGCAGCCTGCGGTATGCGGGACGTCCAGAGAGTGCCAGTCCGGCAGCAGGTACCCAGAAGCGTCACGAGCAGGAGCAATCGGAGCTGATCAGCGACGCTTTCGCAGCAACTCCGGTCACACGCAAACCGAAGCGCGTCAAGATCGTCAAAAAGCGCAAGTAATACCCTTTCCAACGCGAGGGACTCCTGATCGTCAGGGTCTCTCGCGCCTCATCGCGTCAGTAACGTCAGCGGCGCCTTCGATTCCTTTTCTACCTGCGACATCAGACACTGCCGCGGCGCCTTATCCGGGCGCCAGCGCAGAAGCTTTGTCCCGTGCCGGAAGCGGCCGGCCGAGAAGTGGTCGTACTGAACCTCGACGACGAGTTTGTGCGCCAGCGGCTGCCATTCGGTGTTGCGTCCTCGACTCCAGCGGCTCGGACCGCCCGGCGCACGTCCGGTGAATCCGGGCGGCTCGATTAAGCTTTCCAGCTTCTTCGTCACTTCTTCCTTGTCGGGGATGGTCGACGTGAACCCAACATGGTGCAGCAGGCCCTGGTCATCGTAAAGCCCGAGCAGCAGGGATCCCACAACGTTGGTCGATTGCCCGTAACGAAAACCGCCGACCACGCAGTCCGCCGTGCGTAGATTCTTGATCTTCAGCATCGCTTTCCGTTCGCCGCTCGCGTAGGAAAGGTCGATGCGTTTCGCGATGATCCCGTCCAAATCGCCGCCCAGAGACCTCAGCCATCCCTTTGCTTCACCGAAGTCCGTGGTGCAGGCAGAGAGAAGAAGCGCATGATCGAAATACTTCGTCGCGAACTCCTCGAGGGCCTTACGACGAACGTACAGCGTCTCGCCGCTGAGGTCACGGCCTTTTTCGTCAACTAACATGTCGAACACGATCAGTTTCGCGGGACGCTCTTTCGACAGCTTGCGGACCCGCGACTCGGCCGGATGAATGCGCTGTAGCAAGTCGTCGAACGAGAGGTGTCCATCGACCTCCACCACGATCTCGCTGTCGAGGACGAGCTTCTCCGCCTTCAGAGACCGGATCTTTTCGACAAGCTCGGGGAAGTACCGGGTCAATGTTTGCTCGGCCTTCGACTGTAGTTCCACCTCATCGCCATCGCGGAAGAGGAGACAACGGAAACCGTCCCATTTGGGTTCGTATTGCCACTCAGGCCCTTCGGGTATCTCTCGAGCGGTCTCAGCTTCCATTGGTGCAAACGGAGGCATCACGGGCAGGTTCATACGAACTTCTCCAATCGGACACGACCCTTCTGGACGAGCAGAGGCTTCCAGAGATCGCCGACAGCGTCGACGCGTTCCGGCACGTTGTCGATCCGAAAGTCTTCCATCCGGATTCCGGACTCGATCTCGCTCCATTCCACGGGCGTCGATACGGTTGCCTTCTCGGCGGGTCGCACCGAGTAGATGGACGCAAGTGTTCGGCCCCATGCATTCTGGTTGTAGTCCACCAATACGTGGTCTTTTGGCCGCTTTGCGATTCGATATTCGCTGGTGATCAGATTTGGGTTCGTTTTGGCAACATGCCGGGCAAACGCCTTGGCAAATGTCCAGACTTCCTTCTGCAACGGCCCTCGTACGATCGGAACATAAACGTGAATGCCACGCGAGCCTGAAGTCTTGGCCAGGTTCGGCATCTTGCGTTCATCGAGCGCGGCGTGCACAATCAACGCGGTCTCGAGCACATTCTCCCAGCTAGCGTCCGGACCAGGGTCGAGATCGAAATGGACGTAGTCGGGACGGTTCACATCGTCACAGGTGGCGTACCACTGGTTGAGATCGATACACCCCGTATTGACCACCCACAGCAGCGAGGCGAGGTCGTTCACAACCGCAAAGTCGATGATGTTTCCGGATCGATGGGGAATGGTGCAGGTCTCGAGCCAATCGGGCTTGTACGACGGCACGCGCTTCATGAAGAAAAACTCCCCTTCAGCCCCGTTGGGGTAACGCTTCATGACCATCGCCCGGCCCTTCAGATGAGGAATCAGCACCGGAGCGACATCCGCATAGTACTGCAGCAGGTCACGCTTCGTGATTCCGAGTTTCGGCCAGAAGATTTTATCGAGATTCGTCAGCTTAACGAGCCGGCCCTCGACTTCGAGTTCGTGGCTCTTGCAATTGACGGGGATTGTAAGGCGTTTTCCCACCTAGGCGTAAGACTGTATTCCGGGTTCAGTGTTACGCCCTAGGGGTTTGGAGCAGTTCCACGATTGCCCCACCGACTCCGGTTAGGAATTCGTCCAACGACGTCGGCTTCTGGATGTAACGATCGGCTCCGGCAGCCTGCGCTTTCGCCTGATCGTACGGAGACTGTGAGGACGTGAGGATTCCGATCGGTACCCGATCCAGACCAGGTGTGGCTCGCAAGGATCGGAGCACATCCAATCCTTCAATTTTTGGCAGGTTTAGATCCAGAAGGATCAGGTCAGGACGAGGCTCGTCGGCCGCGACCTTCATCTTGCTCAGGATAGCTTCCGCATCCTGGAATAGCTCTAAGTTGTAGGCAATGCCCTTCTCCCGGAGCGCCTCTTGAATCAAGTACACGTCGCCGGGGTTATCTTCGACAAGAGCTATCTGAAACGTACGAGAAGCGTCACTCATCAGAGGGCGACACGTATTGTAGCGCAAAATCCGATAACGACACTCTTCTCTTCTAGTTATTAGACCTAGGACGCTCGTACGGTGTCTTCAGGTATTTTGCGATCTCTTCCTGGGCACCCTGAGAGTTGTCCTTGGTCCGCTGAGCAAGTTGATACTCGTTCACCGCGCGGTCCCTCTGTCCGGTGATATCGAAGATCTTCCCTAGGTTGATATGAGCCCAAACTTCGGTCCACTTGGGATCCAGATCGCCATTGAAAACCTCTCGGAACTCATTGGCAGCCGACTGGTAGTTGTTCTGGAGCATGAAGATCTCGGCCACTCGGTAGTGCGCCAGCGAGCTGTTGCGGGACACGTCGAGCGCCTTCTGATATTCCTTAAGCGCGTCGGTGAACTCGCCGATCTCGGCGAACTGCTCGCCCTTACGAATCGCCACTGCGACACGAATAGGATTGCTGAACCGCAACACGTGGTTGTCGGGGTCGATGATGACCTTTCGTGGCTTGCCGAACGTATCGAGAACAAACTCTGAAGATGTCCCAACCACCTCGACGCGCTTGGTCTCGGGATTCCCTTCCGTCTCAATCTTGAGATCGACGGGCATGCGGAAGGTGTCAAGGTCCTGCGAGATCTTGCCCATCACTCGGAAGCCCTTCGTTGTTCGATAGGTGGTGTATTCAAGCTTGAACTCGGGTGCACCCGTCGACTCGATCCACTGCAGGAAGAAGCCTTGCAGATTCTGGCCGCCAATCTCCTCGGAGATCTTCCGGAAGTCATCGGTGCTCATCTGCTTCCAGGCGTAACGCTCGTTGGCGGTCTTCAGGATCTGGGTCATCTTCTGGTCGCCGACGATATTGCGGAGCATCTGCAGAACCGCGGAACCCTTGGCGGCAGTCGCAGCCCAAAACTCCGGCGAGTAATCCTCCAGCCGGCCCGATTGAATCACCGGGATGTTGTCTAAGGTCAGCGCTTCGATGAAGCTGTCGCGGAGTTCGGTCTCGAACGCACCCTGCCCCGCCGAGTGCTCGAGGTACAGGAGCTCGGCGTACCGGGCATTGCCGTTTGTGAGCCAGACGTGATTCCTGCTTGTCGGCGAAACCAACCCGCCCCACCACTGTCTCGAAATCTGGTTCGCGAGAACTCGGACATTCACCGTCTTGCCGATGCTGCGCGGCGAAAGAAACAAGATGCCCGGCGCTGCATACCCGTTCGGCGTACCGTTCTCGGTCTCGACTACGGTGAGCGCAGCCGATGGCGGAAGGCCATAGACCCCGGTAAACCAGGTCATGATCTTTCCGATCTCCGTCCCATAGGGGGCCGCCATATCCTTCTGAGTCGTGAAGTAGATGGCCGACGTGATGCCTTCGGAGGTGACTCGCTTGGGCTCGCCGGTCACCAGCGCGATGCTTCCGGGGAACGAAGGTTGAGTGAAGTGGTACTTGTACGTACTGCGGTCGCCTGCTACGTCGGGGGCCGAAGAGTTGCCGCTTGCGATGACGCGGAACGAGGAAGGCGCCGTAATATTCATATCCGCGGTGAAGCGATCGACCGTGTATTCGTTCACGGGGAACCACCGCGCCGGGTACATGAGGTAAGCACCCTCAGGCTTGATCGCGGCGAACTTGATGCCGTACACGGGCGATTCTTCATTCCCGGCAAGCCGGCCATCGTAGGTGAATGTAACAGAACTGGGTTTGCCCGCCGGCAGCGCTGTGGGGAAGTTCAGCCGGATCGAGAAATCCTGCTGCGAGCGCGAAGCCGGTATCTGGTGTCCGGCCTCGTCAACCACCCGCGACAAGTTGAGAGCGTTGTTCAGCTCGAACGTAGCGGTCGTGAGCTCGGCCGTGGGGATGAAGCGAACCTGAACGGTCGCGTTCAGTGTCTGGGTCCGCGGGTTTACCTCCGCGTCGATCCGGTAGTGTTCTACGTCGATCCTGGGCCTGGCGTTCTGATTTTGAGCCACACCCTCGCCGGACGCCGACACCACAAGCGCGGCTGCTGTATACAGAAGAGATTTCAAGGTCCGCAACATAGAAGAAAGTACTCAAACGCTCTCGATATAACGTGCCACGATCTCGGCGGCCGTTTCCATTGGATCTCTTTCGGTGGCCAGAATGCCACGGAGGGCATTCAGCTCACGGCGCATGTTGTCAGCTTTCACTGGGTTCTGCAACAGCTCCAGCGTGGCCTCCGATAACTTTGCCGGGGTCATCTCGTCCTGCAGATATTCGGGGATGATCCTCCGTCGCGCCACCAGGTTCACCATGGTGTAATAGGGTACTCGAACCAACAAGCGCCCCATCCACCAACTTGCGGTAGTCACCCGATAAAAAGACACCGTTGGGGTTCCCAGCAAAGCGGCCTCAATTGTGACCGTACCGCTTGCCGCTAGCGCAACGTCCGCATGCGCAAGGGCATCCCACGTCTCGCCTTCAACTATTTGGATGGTTTCCGGCCCGATGCGTTCCTTAAAAAAAGCTTCACCTGCCCTGTTTTGAAATCCGTGCGGGAGTGCCAGAATAAGCGACACTTCGCTCCGAGCCCTCAGCTCTGCAGCCGTTTTTCCAAGCACTGGCAGATGCCGCCCAACCTCTCCCAGGCGACTTCCCGGAAGCAGCACCACCAATGGACGGTCGAAGGGAAGCCCGTGTTTCTCGAAAAACTCCTGTTTTGAAAGACTTGGCCGCACGAGCCGGGTCAGCGGATGGCCGATATAGTCGGCGCGCATTCCATGCTCGGCGAAGAACTCAGGTTCAAAAGGAAAGATGCACAGGAGCCGCTCCAGTACCCGGCGCATACGAGGAATCCTGCCCTTACGCCACGCCCAAACCTGCGGAGCGATGAGATAGACCACGGGGACACCCTGGTCATGAAGCTTGGCAGCAAGCCGCAGGTGGAAATCCGGGCTGTCCGTGAGGATTGCCAGCGATGGTCGTTCCGCCCGCGCGGACGATACCAACTTGCGGAACTCGCCGTAAATTCGCGGTATGTGGGCGATGACCTCAACGAGTCCTACGACTGCCAGCGACGCCGAATCCACCACTGTACGGACCCCTTGTGCTCTCATCCTGGGACCGGTGCATCCAAAGAACTCCGCGTCGGGATAACGTCCGCGCAACGCCCGAATCAACTCGGAAGCGTAGAGATCCCCTGAAGCTTCGCCGGCAGACACAAGAATCTTTGGAGGCACTGCGCACAGTCTAACAATCAGAGAAACGCGCTCAACCCAGCTGTTCGCCAGGTCGCCTCTAAATCGAGGCCTGGTAACCGCAATTGCGGGACGTTACAAATGTGCCCTCTCTGCTAGAATTGTGATCGTTTCATGCCCTCTACCAGCTCCGCCAACCTCAGCGTAGGACAGTTTGCTGAGCGCCATCGGCGGGAGATGATCCCGCTAACGAAAAACTTCAGCTATTACTGCGCCTCTCTGCCCCTCACCGAGGAGGACATCCGCGAGTACCTGCAGGAGCCGATCGGTTCGCTTCCACCTAGCATCGCCGAGAAGCTGCCGAAGATCTCGATCCTGCTGGTGCCGTATCTGGAGAAGTCCGAAGGCAAGGGCAGCAAGACCGCTGGAGAAGTGGTGCGCATGGAAAAGCCCTCTGGCGATCGCACGTCGTGGAGCGCGCGTGTGCAGTCGAAAGAGGAAGCCGTGCTGGTCTTCGCGCTGAAGGACCAGGAGATTGCGGACTATCACTACCACTTCTTCCAACTGCTCGCTTCGCTTACAGCCGACAACTGGACCGAGGAGCAGCAAAAGGCCTACACCCAGCTGATCCGCCAGGAGCTCGGGAGCAATGTACATGGCGAGGTCGATGAACGCAGCTGGTCGCTGAAGATGAGCCTCTCACGACACAACGGCAAGGCTGCAGATACCAGGGCGTTTCGTGAATACGTCAAGCACTCCTTCATCGACACGCTGACGCTGTACCTCCACGGCATCTGCTGCGACATCGATGTCGAGACGGGGCCGCGACAGTTGCCGAGCCGTTATCTACGACGCCGTCTGCAGTGGATGAAGCAGACGTTCCCTCCTGCTCAGGGCTATGCAGTGTTCCCGGAAGATATCCGCGAAGAGCGCTTCCCGAGCGCCTGAGAAGCGCTCGTAGGCCCTGTTTTCCGGGCTCCGGTGAAGAAAACTGTGCAAAACCCCAGTAAATAGGCCTTTTCAAGGCATATTAGCCTTTACATCCAGTTTTTCATCCCGTATCATGAGGGTGCCAAAATCCCTGAAGAGCCCATAAACAGGGCACTTGAGAGCTTTTGAATACTAGGGAGAATTCAGATTCAAGGAGTGTTATGGCTGATACTCGGATGACGCAGTCGCAACTCATCAAGGCATTGGCAGAAGATGCTGGCGTACCGCCTAAGGTTGCGAAGCAGTTGCTGACCAAGTACTCGGAGATCGCGATTAGCGAAACCAAGAAGAAGGGTGTGTTCGTCATGCCCGGCATCGGACGCCTGGTTCGCCAGGAACGGAAGGCTCGCACGGGCCGCAACCCCGCGACTGGGGAAGCAATCAAGATTCCGGCCAAGAAGGTCGTGAAGTTCCGAGTCGCGAAGGCCGTGAAGGACGCGATCGTTCCGCCCAAGGTCAAGAAGGCCTAGAGCGAATCGAATAGTGGGAGAGAAGCCCTGATCGGGTGTCCAGCGCGGACGCAGGCATGATCGGGGCTTCCGGTTTAAGCAAATTGCTCGTTTGAACGCTTGCGGCTCCCCGCTCCTGTTACAATGGAGTTGGTTCGTTCTGGAACGAATATAAGGAGTTTATATGGGAAGAAGCATTGGCCCGATGGAGTTGATCGTAATTTTGGCGATCGCGGTTCTCCTGTTCGGTGGCAAGAAGATCCCCGAAGTGGCGAAGGGCCTGGGCGAAGGCATCAAGAATTTCAAGAATGCGCTGAAGACGGAAGATAAGGCTGCTGCCGACGCGAAGGCGTCCGAAGAGCGGAAGCCTGCTTAATCGGATCACGCAATCGTCTCGGGGACGCGCGTTCCCCTCAGAAAATACGAACCACGACCCCGCAAGCACGACCGGCGGGGTTTTTCATTGAACAATGCCATGGCGCGGCGGAAAAAGGACACCTTCGATCAAGCGAAAGAAGTTCGCAAACTCGCACGCGAACGCGTCGGCATCGTGGCACCTACCCGTCCAATCCAGCCAAAAGACAGACGGCGAAAGCCCAAGCACAAGAGGGCCCTCGATCTGGACGACGACCCCGCCTGGCGGCTCTGATCACGTACTCTGAAGAGGCATGTCCAGTTCACGACGCGAGTTCCTCGGCACGCTGGCGCTGTGGAACCAAGCGGTCGAAGCAGCAGCCCAAAATCACCAGCACTCGACGCCATCGCCAGGAACTCAGGTGTATGTCTTTCAGTTCCTGACTCCGGTCGAGCGCCGAGCCTTGAACTCTGCTGCCGCTATCATGATCCCCGCGACAGAACGTTCGGGTGGTGCCGCGGCAAGCCCTCCCGATGCCTACGTCGACTTCGTCCTCGCGCATGCGCGCCCAGATCTGCAAAGACGTTGGCGTGAAGGCTTGGCCATAATTGCCGGCTGGCAGCCCGACACGATCGAAGGGCACTTCCGTGAGCTCGCCCAGCATGAGTTTGCGCCTCGAACACGTAACGAGGAATTCTTCGTATTGCTGAAGGGAGCCGTTACGGAGGCGTTCTACACCTCGCAAGAAGGCATCGAAAAGGAGCTTGGCTATGCCGGACTGGGCACTCTGCGAAGCTTTCCAGGCTGCACGCATGATCGCCACGAAACCCCTGCGACCTACAAACCCGCGCTAAGGAGCAGGAGCTAACCCGTGCAGGTCATCAAGTCGCCGAAGGTCTACGACGTCGCCATCATCGGCTCAGGAGCGGCGGGGGGAATCACCGGCTGGGTAATGACGAAGGCAGGTCTCGACGTCGTCATGCTCGAAGCCGGCCCGATGCGCAAGATCAGCGAGCTTCCAGTACATCGAGTGCGCCGCTGGAACCTGCCCTATCGGGGATTGCGCGGCGATTACTTCCGCGAGTGGCTCGACTACACGAACTTCCTCATCGATGACAAGAGGGAGCCGTACGCCTGGGAAGGCAAGGACTGGTTCGAGTGGGTGCGAGTCCGAGCGGTCGGCGGCAAGAGCCTCTTCTGGGCCGGAGTGACTCCTCGGTTCGGCCCTGACGAATTCGAACCCAAAGACGATTTCGACACGCGCTGGCCCATCACCTACAGCGACATCGCTCCCTTCTACGACCGCGTCGAGGAACTGATTGGCGTGAGCAGCAATGGCGAAGGCGTCCCGACGTTTCCGAAAAACAACGGCCTGCCCCCTCTTAAGCCGAAGTGCGCGGAGGTCGAACTCGGTCGCGCGGCTGAGAGCCTAGGCCGGGGCCTGAAGGTCTTGCCGATCCCGAAAGCCATCCTGACCAAAGACCACAATGGTCGCCCCGCGTGTCACTATTGCGGACCGTGCTGGTTGGGTTGCGACAGTGGCTCGAAATTCGATTCCCTCCGCGTCTTTGTGATGGGCGCTCAGAGGACAGGCAAGCTGACCCTGATGACCGGCGCGCGCGTCGGGAGCTTGGCCCTAGGGTCCGACGGCCGTGTGCAGACCGCTCGCTACTACGACGTAAGCGAGAAGACCTGGAGAGAGGTTCGCGCCAAAGTTTTCATCCTCGGCGCCGGCTGCATCGAATCCTCACAAATCCTGCTGAACTCGAAGATTGCGAACTCCAGCGGCCTTGTCGGGCGTTACCTTTCCGAGCACATGTACGCAGCGGTTGCCGGATACCTGCCTCAGCTCTCCGGACGCAAGATCTTCAACGAGGATGGGAACGGCGCGCATATCATCATCCCGGACCTGACAGCGAATTGGCGAGGAAAGAAGTTCATCCGCGGCTATCAGATCTTCCCGTCCGGGAGCATTCCCGAGTTCACATTGATTGGCAAGTCGCTTCCCGGCTTCGGCAAGGAATGGATGGAGGCCGTCCGCAACTACTACACCGCGGGCGCGTCTGTGCTCTTCCAGGGCGAGGTGCTGCCATATCGCAACAACCGCATCGAAGTCGACGAGAAGCTCAAGGACGATGCCGGTATTCCAGGCGTCCGATTCCATTACAGGTGGGGCGACAACGAGCAGGCTATGTTCCGCGACATGATGGAAGTCGGTAACGAGATCATGCAGAGAGCCGGCGCCGAGATGCTGCCCTCACGCAATCCAAGACCCATGGAGTATGGCCACTCGATCCATTACGTCGGCACCGCCCGCATGGGGAAAGATCCCAAGACGAGCGTCGTCAACGAGTGGAACCAGTCCCACGACGTTCCGAATCTGTTTGTCCACGATGCGGGGGCGTTTGTGACGGCCGGCAATCAGAATCCGACTCTGACGATCCTCGCACTGGCCCTGCGGTCGAGCGAACGTATTGTCGAGCTCATGAAGAGACAAGAGCTCTAGTGACTCCCACTCAGGTAGAGCGAAGAGATTGGATGGTGGTTCGCTGGGGCCGGGCCTGTGTCCCCACGGTCCGGTATTGGATGGAAACAGAAGTCCACGTTTACGCCTTTTCGATTGCCGCCAACGTGTTGCTGTCGTTCTTTCCGTTTCTGATCGTGATGGTCTCGCTATGCCACAACGTGTTACGTTGGCGAGCCGCCGAGGACGCAATCTATCTCGCGCTGAATGACTACTTTCCAAACCCGCTCGGCGAGTTCATTCAACGCAACCTGCAGGCAACCCTTTATCGGCAACCTCTCCAGCTCTTTTCCATCCTGGTGCTCTTCTTCACCGCGAACGGCATATTCGAGCCTCTGGAAGTGGCGCTCAACCGAGCTTGGGGCATCACAACCAATCGCAGCTTCTTCCGGAATCAGGTCATCAGCATGGGCCTGATCTTTGTGTGCGGCGCCCTCACCATGTTCTCCACCGTCGTGACCGCTCTCAACGTTCCAACGGTGATGCAGGTCACGGAGAGGATGCCTTGGCTCCGCCATTGGGCTCTCCTGCTCTTCTTCAAGACAGCCGCGGTGCCGATGTCGATCCTGCTTCTGTTCCTGATCTATTGGCTGCTCCCGAACGCCAAGATCCCGGCACGCTATCTGATACTGCCGTCGGTCGTCGTGGGTCTCGGTCTCGAGGCCCTGAAGTGGATCGTGCTGTTGGGTTGGCCGTGGATGCGCCAGAAGCTCCAGGACGAGTACGGTCCCTTCACTTATTCGGTGACGATCGTGCTCTATAGTTTCCTGGGGTCGATGATCGTACTGGCAGGCGCCGAGTGGTCTGCTCGACGCCACAATGGGCATTCGAGTCCGCCTTCCCCGAGCTAGAGGGGAATGTTTCCGTGCTTCTTGCGAGGCCTCGTTTCCACCTTGTCCCGCATCACTTCGAGCGCCCGTCCAATCCGTAAGCGGGTTTCATGCGGCTCGATCACATCGTCAATGAAGCCGCGCTCCGCGGCCACAAACGGATTGGCAAACCGCTCTCGAAACTCATCCACCTTTGCTTCGCGTTCCCGGAGAATGTCGACGGCATTCGCCAGCTCGCGCCGGTAAACGATGTTCACCGCGCCCTCGGCGCCCATCACCGCGATCTCCGAGTTGGGATAGGCGAAGTTGAAGTCCGTTCGCAGGTGCTTGGACCCCATCACGCAATATGCCCCGCCGTAGGCCTTGCGCGTGATCACCGTGATCTTCGGCACCGTAGCTTCCGCGTAGGCGTAGAGCAGCTTGGCGCCGTGCTTGATGATGCCGCCCCACTCCTGCTCCGTACCCGGCAGAAAACCTGGGACATCGACAAACGTGACGATCGGAATCTGGAACGCATCGCAGAACCGCACGAATCGTGCTGCCTTCATGGACGAGAGAATGTCGAGACACCCGGCCAGGTGCGCCGGCTGATTCCCAACGATGCCGACCGTAGCCCCGTTGATACGGGCGTAGCCGATCACGATGTTCCTGGCAAAGTGCTCCTGCACCTCAAAGAAGTACCCGTTGTCGACCACTCTGGTGATCACATCCTTCATGTCGTACGGCACATTCGGCTCAGCAGGAATCAGGGAATCCAAGCTCACGTCGGCACGGTCGGGCGGATCCGAGCACTCGATCACGGGCGGTTGTTCCTGGTTATTCTGCGGGAGAAACGCCATCAGCTCTCGAATGGAACGCAGACAATCCGCGTCATCGCTCGCCAGGAAGTGCGCGACGCCGCTTTGCGAATTGTGCGTCATTGCGCCGCCCAGCTCTTCCTTGTCGACCTCCTGGTGGGTGACTGTCCGAATCACATCGGGACCTGTAACGAACATGTGGCTCGTGTGGTTCACCATGAAGATGAAATCCGTCATTGCCGGCGAGTAGACAGCTCCACCCGCGCACGGCCCGAGGATCGCCGAGATCTGCGGGATGACGCCGCTCGCCATCGTGTTGCGCAAAAAGATGTCCGCGTAACCGGCCAATGACAGGACGCCTTCCTGAATTCGTGCACCGCCCGAGTCGTTGAGACCGATAATCGGCGACCCCGACTTGAGCGCAAGATCCATGATCTTCACGATCTTCTGGGCGTTTGACTCGGATAGCGATCCGCCGAAGACCGTGAAGTCCTGCGCAAACACGAAAGCAGTTCGGCCGTGAATCTTTCCATGGCCTGTGACGAATCCATCGCCGTCGTAGACCTGGCTGTCCATACCGAAGTCGCGGCATCGATGGCGGACGAGTGTATCCATCTCGACGAAGGTGCCTTCATCGAGCAGCAGGTCGATGCGTTCCCTCGCCGTGAGCTTACCCTCACGATGCTGTCTTTCCCGCCGTTCCGCACCACCTCCCGCTTCGGCAGCGGCTCGACGCCGGTGCAATTCGTCCAATCGCTTCTGAAAGATCTCGGCAGGTTGTGGGTGGCTCATTCTCGCTCTACGATAACGTCAAATGCCGGGCGCCAAGGAGACGGTTTGAATCGGCGCAGACGGCCCGAGCTTGGCAAAGATCTCGATCCATTGGCCCCGTCGCTCCATTCGGACCACGGGCTGCAGGCCCAATTCCTGGCGGATATCGTCTGCCGTGATCTGGGGCTCGTAATAGTAGTACCGCGACAGCAAGCGAGAGACGAGTCGGAGCCGCAAGACATTGACGCCGGAGTCCCAGGTCTTCGAGAAAACAACGAGCACGTCCGGATCCTTCTCTTTCAATGCCAAGACGTTTTTGCGATGGAAGTCGTCAATGCCTATTGCGTTGAAAGGCTGTGAGATGTAGCCAAACTCGGGGCGGCGTATCGCATCCACGAAAGGCCACGAAGTAGCGACGGTCCGCTTCGGGTAGCTGGTTTCCAGAAAGCGAGCCGCGTCTTCATGCAGTCTCACGAAGTCGACCAGTGCCAGATTGTTCTCGAACGGATACGGCCATGGCGGATTCCAAAAATTCGCCCCGGCGAGCCCGGCCAAAAGCACCACCAGTATCGGGCGCGATGCGCGAACGGGAATCGCACTAAGGGCGGCCGCGAACGCGATGTAGACGATCGGGAGTACAGGAAGGAGGTATCGCTCGAGGGCCGCGCCACCGAAGGCAGTCACTAGAAAGATATGGGCGGCGATAAAGATCGCGAGCCCTGCCCAAACGCCCTCCCGAAAAAGTCTCGTCGTACGCCACGCCCAGAAGAGAGCGATCACGCCAACCACGTGCAGATTGTCGACAAACAGGTAGAAGAGGCGCCGCGCCAGCGTGACGGGCAAACGAACCGGGTGCAGTTGGAACCAGATGTTGTAATGCTCAAACCCTCGGTCGCCCAGCATGGTTCCGGTCTTCGCCCGCAAATAGAGCAGCCAGAGGCCAAGCGCCCCGAGTGGCAGGAGAAACAGCGACGCTCCCTTCCAATCGCGATTCCTCACCCGGTCGAGCGCAATCAGGGCAGGAAGTAAAATGCCCGTTTCCTTGGTGAGCACCAGCGCCATGCTGAACATGACAGCCAGGAACAACTTCTCTCGCAGGTAAAGCCAGATCACGACAACAGTGAACAGCGCCGCAGGCATATCCAACTGCGCGAGCATGCTCTGTGCAAACATCAGCGGCGAGATCAATAGGAGAGCCGCTGCCACAAACGCCGGGGCCCCACGAAGGGGCACCTTCGATCGTCGATATACCTCGATAGCAAGCAGGAAAGTGAAGAAGACCAACGCTGCAGCGATCAACAGCATGGCCAGTCGGGTCACGATCAGAGTGTGACCGAACACAGCCCACACCAGAGCGAGATAAGCCATCACTCCGGGTGGGTGGATATTCGGCGTTGCGGTCACAGGCACCCAGGCGTTCCGCTGCAGAATGTCGAGGGCGGCCGGGATGAACTGCCCGAGCTCATCCCAGTAATAGGGCAGGTTGAGGTAAGGAACGTGGAGCGCCACTACCAAAACGACCGCCGCAGCGAAAAAAATCAGGTATGCTTGCGTCTGCTGTTTTTGCCCGGCTTTCAACTCAACCTGGCTGGGGAGCACAGCTCTACTGGATGGTATCGCCGGCAGTACCCTTAGGCTCCAGACGAATTTCGCCGAACGTTGCCTCGTACTGCGTGATGTTCTGTTGGAGAACGTTGAGCAGCGCTTTGGCCTGTTGAGGGCTGAAGTAAATTCCCTGGAAATTCTGGATGGTGACGCTTTCGGGCGAGCTCTGAGTCAGAGTGCCGAACAGCAGCAGGAAGTCCCACAAATTGGCGCGAATCTGAACGCTATTTGCGTAGCTCTCGCGATAGTCAGCGGTGGTCACTAGCTCGATCTTCGTTGGATTGACGGGAGTCATGTTTTCCTCGCCGCAGTCTGTGGATACTGAGTCTGGTGGCCGGTGGAAGGGATGGCGGGGACGACGGGGCTCGAACCCGCGACCTCCGACGTGACAGGCCGGCGTTCTAACCAGCTGAACTACGTCCCCGTCTTACGGCGTACTTTGTCAGAATAACACAGCCGACCCCGTTGCACGAAAGGAAAGCCGAAAAAATAGGGTGCCCGCACACTTCCGGGCACCCTGCTCGCTTGCTTCTACTGAACCTGAAAAATCCGGATCACCCGTCACCCAGGGGCCTCCTCCGATGTGGGCCCCTGGATCGGCTTCAATTGCTTCCCCGCTTGACCGGCCGGGTTTAGCTCCGCTACTTAATCTATCGGTGCACAGACTACGGGCGCTTCAGCCCGCAGTAGGGGGAAAGCTCGAGGGCTCGTTACGGGAGGATGTTCGGTCAACGTGAGGTGCTCGACCCCTGAACACCTTAGGGCGAGCACCCTTCCGAACGAATCTAGCCAAGGGATTCGCCTGACGCCGGACTACCTGGAACCCCCTATTGCGCCAGCGCCTTCTCGATAGCGGCAATCACGGCCGACGAATCAGGGGCGGTCATCGACTCAAAACGGTCGATCACCTTGCCGTCCCTACCGATCAGGAACTTGGTGAAGTTCCAACGAATCTCGCCTCCGGTCTTCGGGTTCAGAGTCTTATCGGTCAAGTACTGATAGAGCGGTGTCTTGTCCTCGCCTTTTACCGAGACCTTGCTCAGCATCGGAAAGGTCACGTTGTACTTCCGCGTGCAGAATGCCTTGATCTCCTGGTCGGTGCCCGGTTCCTGCCGACCGAAGTTATTCGCAGGAACACCGACCACAACCAATCCTCGATCCTTATACTTGCTGTAGACCGATTGCAGAGCCTCGTATTGGCCCGTGAACCCACAATTCGATGCCACGTTTACCAGCAGGATCACCTTGCCTTTGTAAGCCGACAAGGGAGCACTCTTCCCATCGATATCTTTCAGTGTGAACTCGTGAACACTCGTCGGGAGATTTGCCGAGAGACCTAGTGAAGTGAAAGCCATAATGAGCAAAAGCGTCCGAAACATAGCTTTAACTACTACGATTCCACTTCACCGCGCAACGCGGCAACAATTAAATTGGCAGCTTGTGGAAGTTCCATAACGCTACCGCCAATACAAGCACGCCGGCGATTTGCTCCTATAATGGTGGACGTCCAGCCCGGGTGGCGAAATCGGCAGACGCAAAGGACTTAAAATCCTTTATCCCGCAAGGGGTGTGCGGGTTCAAGTCCCGCCCCGGGCACCATCGCTTTTCCTCTCAGTCCTTTGTAGCCGCGAGAGCTTCGGCTGCATCCATCCTCCCGGAAGGTTCCGAAATTCAACTCTCCGCCACCTATGATCTGCCTTCGTCGGTTCCTATGGATTGCTCTCGTTCTTGGGGCAACGTTGCGGTGCGGTCCGGCAAATCAAGAGTCTCACGCGCGTTCGACAGTCAGCTCGGACCCGTTGCCAGGCATGCCTCCCCTCGTGGACGCCAAAGACATTTACTCCGAAACCAGGCCCGGTAAACTCAGTCCGGTAGTCAAAGACTTCCCGGATCGCGTCTATGTTCCCAACAGCCGAAGCAACACCGTCGATGTGATCGACCCGAAAACGTTCAAGATCATCGCACACTTCGCTGTCGGCAAGCTGCCGCAGCATGTGACTCCGTCATGGGATCTGAAGACGCTCTGGGTAGGCAACAACGCCGGCAACTCTCTGACAAAAATCGACCCCGCCACGGGCCAGAAACTCCAAAGCGTGCGGGTCGACGCGCCGTACAACATGTATTACACGCCGGATGGTCACCATGCCATCGTAGTGGCCGAGCGTCTGCGCCGCCTCGACTTTCGTACGCCAGCGACCTTGGTGCTTGAGCAGTCGATCAAAGTGCCTTGCAAGGGAGTCGACCACATTGATTTCTCCGCAAACGGGCGCTACCTCATCGCAACCTGCGAGTTCTCGAGCGAGCTCATCAAGATCGATGTTGCTTCCCGGAGGCTCGAGGGCAAGCTGTCTCTCGAACCCGGAGGAATGCCGCAAGATATCAAACTCTCGCCAGACGGAAGCGTCTTCTACGTCGCGGACATGATAGCCAACGGGGTTTATCTCATCGATGGCGAAAGCTTCAAACGGATCGGTTTCCTGCCCACTGGAAAAGGCGCGCACGGTCTCTACCCCAGCCGCGACTCGAAGACGCTTTACGTGTCCAATCGTGGCGAAGGGAGCATCTCTCTGATCGACTTCGCAACTCGCCAGGTCCGAGGCAAATGGCAAATGCCAGGAGGCGGCAGCCCTGATATGGGAGGCGTGTCGCCTGATGGAAAGGTGCTGTGGCTCTCAGGTCGATACCACAACGAAGTCTATGCGATCGACACGACAGAAGGTAAGCTGCTGGCCCGCATCAAGGTGGGCCGTGAGCCCCATGGCTTATGTGTGTATCCCCAGCCCGGCCGTTACTCGCTGGGGCACACAGGAATCCTTCGATAGAAAACAAAAAGGCTCCCGAGCATTGAACCCGGGAGCCAGAGCGAGAGACTGGTTACGAATCAGAACGAGTAGCGCAGCGCGAATTGAATCTGGCGCGGGTCTCTCGTGGACGAAATCTGGCCAAACGAACTCGATGAGCGGTTGGAGTTTGGCGCGTTGAAGTTCGTCCGGTTGAGAAGGTTGAACGCCTCCATTCGGAATTGGATTCCGTGACGCTCGGTGATCGAGAAGTCCTTGTGCAAGCCGAAGTTCATCTGATGGAAATTCGGAGCCCGCACATTGTTGCGACCGGCGTTGCCGAACGGCTGCGTTATGTCCGTGGGGACGATAACCGTGGCTGGGTTGAGGTAACGCGACGGGCTCCGTTCGCTCTCCGGAACCAGCGGATCACCGATGATGTTGGGACGATACGTGGGCGCGCCTGAAACCTGGAACGCGCTCGAAGGATCGTACGACAGGTTCACCGGGTTGCCGCTCTGGGCGAAGTTGATCGCCGTCAAGCGCCAGCCGCCGATCACCGCGTCGACGCCCCGATTCCAGCTGTTGCCCCACTTGCGTCCACGACCCACCGGGATATCCCACAGCAGGGTGGTCACGTTCAGGAACGGAACATCATAACCGGACAGACCGCGTTCGGCTGCGAGGTTTCGATAGTT
>DASQVJ010000673.1:0-10480 GCA_035640835.1 Bryobacteraceae bacterium | reverse complement strand
GATCGCTTCGTTCACCTTTTCGGCTGCGGCTTTCTACACGGCACTTCGGATGTATTCGGAACCGGCTGGGGCCTTTGCGGCGTATCGCGAGGAGCCGCACGGCGAGTTCGAGATCTACGGCGAAAGCGAAGCTCGACCGGTCTTCTCGGCTTCGTTCGAGCAGTCGTCGCACCGGGCGCTTCACTACGCGCTGTCCGAGCTTCGTCTGGCTAGCGACCAGCAAGCGCAGCCGATGCACGAGCTGTTGCCCGCACCCGTTGTGTTCCCGCTCGATCATCAGCCGGAGGCTGAGGAGAATGAAGGACCTCCGGTTGACCCTCATCGGGGGCTCGCAGCCCACACCTTGCCCTATGCCACCGCGCTTGCCGCGGCCTGTCCATGGCAGGGCATCTCGAGCAACTTGCTGCCGGTCTCGATGCGCCGCAGCAGCTCGCGTATGCGCTTTGTACCGACTTTGATCCTTCTGGCGGTGCTGTTGTCGTTGACGGGTGCATTGGTCGCTCAGGCACGGTACGAGAAGGATCATTACGGGCGGACCGTGCTGAAAGAGATTCAGCGCCTGGAGCCCTCAGCGCGACGGCTCGAATCGCTCGATCGCGAGATCTCGCACACGCGCGCACGCACGCAGTTACTCGATGATTTCCGTCGCCGTTCGAAAGCCGACATGGATGCGTTGAGCGAGTTGACCCGTTTGCTGCCGCCGCCCACCTGGGTCAATGCGCTCGAGATTCGCCGCGAGGGCATTCAGCTGAACGGCGAAACGGAACAGGCGGCCGCGTTGATCAAGGTGATCGACGGCTCGCCCATGTTCGAGAACACTGAGTTCACGATGCCATACGCGCGCGGCGGCATCGGAGAGATTTTCGGCATTCGCGCCAGCCGGCGAAAGGACGTACCAAAACCATGAGCGAGCGCGATCGACGAGCCCTGATCCTCCTCGCGGTTGCTGTCGTGGGCATTCTGCTGTTCTACTTCACATCGGGTCAGCCGACGGTGAAAGTCGTGGAAGCTTCGGTCAACGACGTCGCGGCGGCCGAACGCCGGTTAACACGTTTGCGTGAGATGAAGGCCGCCGTGCCGGGTCGCGAGCAGGTGCTCGAGACTGTCAAGAAGGAGTTGGCGACGCGCGAGCAGGGTTTGCTGCAGGCCGAGACCGCGGCTCAGGCGCAAGCACAGTTGCTGCAGATCCTGCGAAGGGTCAGTGGCGAGCAACCTCAACCGATTCAGATCCGAAATTTCGAACCAGGCCAGGTACGTCCGCTCGGCGAAGACTACGGCGAAGCGATCGCTTCCGTCAGTATGGATTGTCGGCCGGAACAGCTTGTCAACCTGCTTGCTGATCTCACGAAACAGAAGGAACTCGTGTCGACCTCGGAAATTCGTGTCGGGCTGGCGAATCGAACCGAAAAGACGATGCCGGTTCGACTCACGGTATCGGCTGTGGTCCCCCGGAAGCTTGTGCCTGTGCGGAAAGGAGGCGACACGTTTTGATGCGGCGCCTGTTGCTCCTGAATCTGTTTCTGCTGGCGCTGGTCGTGGTGGCCGGGATCGAGTTGCGGAATCGATTGGAAGCGGCCAAGCGTCGTGAGGAAAAGCTGCTGCGCGAGCGCGTCACCGCTCCACCGGCTCCGCAGTTAGCGGCGATTCCGCCAGTGGCGCCCGTAACTGCGTCTTCCTACGTAGAGGTTGCGGATAAGGTGTTGTTTGTACCGGATCGAAACCCTACGGTCGTGAAGGTCGAGAAGGCGCCTGCACCTCCGCCTCCGATGCCGCCATTGCCGTTTCAGTACGGAGTGATGGACTTCGGTCAGGGGCCGACGGTCATGCTGGCCGAGAAGTCAGGGTCGAAGCAGAAGGGCTATCGACCAGGTGACAAGATCGGCGACTTCAAGCTGCTCGCGGTGAACAACACACACATCCTGCTCGAGTGGCAAGACAAGCGGGTCCTGAAGCGGCTGGATGAGTTGATCGATCGAAGTGCAGCGGCAGCGGCGGCCGCAGCGCCGGAGCCCACAAAGGCAGCGGCTGCGGCTCCTCCTCCACCGGCCCAAGTGACTCCTGTGGGTCCGACGCCGGGCGCTTCGATGGGCAATGATTTTAAAGCTTGCGTGGCGGGCGACAATTCGCCCTCCGGAACCGTCGTAAACGGTATGAGAAAAATGCTCATGGCTACGCCTTTCGGACAACAATGTCGTTGGGAGCCCGTGAAGTGAGCGTTGGGGTATCGAGAGGAAGAATGATTTTACGGAGCATCGGAGTGATTGCGCTGTTCGCTTGCATGCTGAGCGGCGAGGACACGAAAGCGAAGGCCTCAAAAAGCGGCAAGCCGCCGGCACGAGTGAAAGCAGCGGCCTCAAAGCCTGCGCCCGCCTTGGTGGTGCCTGGTGATGCCGAGCAGGTCGGCGACAATCTGTATCGCAAGACGGGAACGGACGGCAAAACCTGGTATTACCGGCGGACGCCGTTCGGCGTAGCCCGCATGTCGCCCGAGGAGGCTGGAGCCGGTGCGGCCTTGCCGAATTCGAAGGTCGAAGAACAGCCAACCACAGCCGTAGAGTCGGGAGACAGCGTTCGCTTCGAGCGTCGTACGCCATTCGGTACGAACTCATGGACTCGCAAGAAGTCGGAGTTGAGCGCCGAGGAACGAGCGATTCTCGAGAAGCAGAAATCTGGTTCATCGCAGCAGTAAGGTCTAGCACGCTGAAGGGGGAACAAAGGGATTGAATCCATCTAGGTGGAGTGCGTTCGTTGTGTGTCTGATGACGGTGGCGGCCTGTTTGCAAGCGCAGCCCACGCCGAATCCTGCGCCACAACAACAGCAGCAACAGCAGCAACCACCTGCGGCGGGGGCTCCAGCGGCGCAACCACCCGCGGCGCCGGCACAGCAACCACCGGCAGCACCGGCGCAACAGCCGCCGGTCACGCTTCCCCCTAGTCCCACGACTGGCGGACTGAACTTGCAGAACGCGTCGCTTGTCGAAGTGATCGACATCCTTGCGCGACAGCTCAAGATCAACTACATCCTTGACCCGCGTGTTAAGGGTGCGGTCACCATCAACACCTACGGCGAAACGAAGAACCTGGATAATCGCGCTCTTCTCGATCTAATCCTTCGCATCAATGGCGCGGCGATGATCCAGGTGGGTGAGATCTACCGAATCGTGCCTCTGCCCGATGTGAAGAGCTTGCCGCTTCCTCCACAGGTGAACGCAAAGGAGATTCCGGAAGATGACCGCACGATGTTGAATCTCATCTTCCTCAAGTACGCGACGGTTCAGGATCTCGCGCAGCTGGTGACACCGTTTCTCGGTGAAGGTGCCACAACCGTTGCCTATCCTCCCGCGAACCTCCTTCTGGTTCAGGACAGCCGCCGCAATATGCGACGGCTCATGGAACTCATCTCGCTGTTCGACAGCAACGAGTTCGCGGCTCAGCGAGTCCGGCTGTTCGAGGTGAGCGAAGGGCGTCCCAGCGACATCGCAAAAGAGCTTGAGAGTGTTTTAAAGGCGATTTCGCTGAATGACAAGTCAGCCCCCATCAAGTTCCTCCCCATTGATCGAATCAACACCATCGTCGCGATCGCGCCAAACCCAGGTGCTTTCGATGAGATCGAAAAGTGGATCCGCAAGCTCGACGTGCCGATCCAGATTACGGCAGGTTCCATCGACAACTACGTCTATCGGGTGAAGTACGGACGTGCGGAAACGTTGGCGGGCGCGATCATGCTGCTCTACGGCGGGTATGGCGGAGGAGGGTACGGGTACGGAGGCTTCGGTCAAGGTGGAATGTTCGGCGCGGGCAGTTACGGAGCCGGCATGTACCCGGGCGGTTATGGCGCGGGCTACCCAGGTGGTGGTGGCTATGGCTCACCGTACGGCTACGGCGCAGGCTATCCGGGTGGATACCCGGTGGGTGGGTATCCAGGTGGCGGCTATCCGGGTGGTGGTTATCCAGGCGGGTTTCCTGGGGGTGGGTACGGCGCACCCGTGTACACTCCTGCCCCTTCGGCCGGTAATGGTGCGCCCGCGGGAACGACTGGAACAACGGGCACTACTTCTGGCACCGCCGACCAAACGGGTCAGTATCTGACAGGCGGTATGGGATATGGAGCCGGCATGCGCATTCCTCGCATTGTGCCCAATCCGCTCGATAATTCCCTGCTGATTCAGGGAACGCCGCAAGAGTACGCGGGCATCCTGAAGCTTCTTCGAGAGCTCGACGTTCCTCCTCGACAGGTGTTGATCGAAGCCAAGATCTACGAAGTAGATCTGTCACATGGTTTCCAGAGCGGTGTAGCCGCAACTCTGCGACAGCGCGGTACGGGCGCAGAAGCCACGCAACTCGATACGCGCAAGCTGTCCGCCTCACTGCTGTCGGGCTTTACGAATTTGTCTATCGGCGCGCTTGTGGGTCAGACCCGTGAGATGGCCGTATTTCTTGCATCAAGTGAAGGCACGGGCAGATCGAAGGTCCTTTCGGCGCCCAGCCTTATCGCCACGGATAGCATCCCAGCGTCCATCACCGTCGGAAGCGAAGTACCGACTTTGACCTCGAGCGCCGCAACAGGTGTCCAGCAAGGTGGCACCTCCGTGTTTGCGAACAACGTGAGTAGCCGAAGCACAGGTGTGACCCTCAACGTGCTGGCTCGCGTCAACCCAAGTGGGATTGTGACGCTCGTCATCAATCAGGAAGTCACTGCAGCCGTGCCGACCCTTACTTCAGATATCGATTCGCCATCATTCTCGAAGCGTTCGGTGCAAACGCAGGTGACGGTGCAGGACGGCGACACCATCGCAATCGGCGGCATCATCAACGAAGACGCAAGCTTTTCGTCGAACGGTGTTCCGGTGCTCAATCGAATTCCGTTACTTGGAGGCGCCTTCGGAAACCGCACGTATAGCAAGAGCCGCACAGAGCTGATTGTGTTGATGACTCCTCGCGTGATTTATGACACCAACGAGATCAGTGAAGCGAGCGACGAACTCCGCAGTCGCGTCCGCAGGCTGCGCCGGGTTATCCCGCGCGAAGACCAGCAGTAGCGGGAAAGCGTTCAGCCATCAGCGGTGGGCGATCAGCTTTGGTGATGGGATAAATGCCATGCACGTCGGAGAAGAAAGGGACAACGTGCTCACCGCCCTGCTTCAGAAGCTGAAGGCTCTCCACTGAACGCGTCTAAGTCGCTGATTTTGCGAACGGCGCGGTCAGTGCCATTAGCGATCACGCCGCAGCCGTGGTCGGATGCTGATGGCTGAAAGCTAAAGCTATCATTGATTGGTCCGGCACAGCATGAACATCAAGCACGCCGCGGCATGGAGCGTCCTGTTAGCGACGTGTGTCCTGGCGCAACGCGGAATCGACGTAGGTACGGGCTCGCCCGATGAGGGGGTGCGCGGTAGCTTTGTCAACGCCTTCTTCCGCAAGCTGTTCTACACGCTCGTCTCGATGCCCCCTATCGGGGAGGTGCGCAGACTCGGCGCAACCGGGTACGTCCAGGAATTCAACGATGCCGCGAGAACCCCGGGTGTTCGCCTCGCGCTGATCAAACCGAACGGCAGCATCATCACACCTGAAGGCACTGACGTCTTCCAGATGCTGGCGCCGATGTACAACTACTACTCGAGCGTCGGTGTGAATACGGCCGGCTATCCAACGCAAGACACGCAGGTGTGCCCTCCGACGACCGACGCACCCTGCCAGTACCAGATCTTCGATAAGAGCCACGTCCTCTTTGCGTACTTACAGCCGATCGCGAATGGCCAGAACTTCGCAGTCAAAGACGCTTTCTATACCCGGTGGCGTGACCTGGGAGGCATCAACGGTCTCGGGGCCGTGAACTCGGGTGAGAGTACCGTGAGCTCCACCTTCGGTTCGCAAGGGACCGCTCAAACGTTCTCACAAGGTGCGATTGTCAACATCACCGCCGGCGTGCTCACCGGACGACTCGTTAGCATCCAGCCCACGATCTACAAGGTCTTCGTCGAAAGCGGAAGCTTCACAGGAGCGCTCGGTTTTCCGACAGGCGAAGAGAGCGTGTTGCCCGATGGCCGCCGTCGACAGGCATTCGAAGGCGGCAGCGTCGAGTACACACCGGGCAACCCACCGGTCCTGCGCCCACCGGTTGCTTCGGTCAGTCTGACTGCGGCCGGCTCCAATATCAGCTTGGGTCTCAATGAGACGTTGCAGGTTCGCGCGACTCCGTATTCGATTCGGGGCGACGAACTGCTGGATCGAACCGTCGTGTTTGTTACCAGCAACAGCCGTGTCGTCGCGATCCAATCTTCCGGGCTCAGCGCCACACTCCGAGCGGTTGGGGCCGGAACAGCGCGCGTGACCGCAGTCGCTGACGGCAAGACGAGCTTACCCATTGCCATCACAGTCGTCTCGCCTTGCTGCGGAATTGGCGAAGGCGCTCCCACGACACAGATTCAACAAGCGTTCCAGGACGTGGTGACCCGCCAGCGGCTGAACGTTCGACTCCCTGCATCCGGACCTGTCCGTCGCTTGGGTGCCGGTTATGTGCAGTATCTGGATTCACTCGAACCGAATGGCCCCGAATACCTGATCGCTGTGCCCGATCGAAGCACCGTCGGATTTCTCGTCACTGGCGACCTGCTTGCACGTTATCAAGCGCTCGGTGGTCCTTCTCAAGCCCTCGGTTATCCAAGTGCCGATGCCGTTATGAACGGCGGCAGTTCACGACAGCTCTTCAGCGGCGGAGCACTTGCGGGAAATCCTGTTCGGCTCGTCACCGGATTGATCCTGCAACGCTGGGCAAGCACAGGGTATGAATCGGGACCCTTCGGTCGGCCAAGGACAGAGGCACAAACCCTCACCAGCACGAGCGGATTGACTGCCTCCATGCAGTCGTTCTCGAGCGCCGACCTCTACGCGATTCCCTTGCTCTCCACGCGAGCGTCCGCCGTCACCGAGCCTGTCCTCAGCGCATATAACTCAAACGGCGGTCCGGGCGGCAGCATTGGACTCCCGCTCAGCGATGAAAGCGCGGTCTCCGGCCGTCGACGTCAGGAGTTCGAAAACGCTTATCTCGAGTACGCCCCAGACGTCCGCGAAGTCTCGATCTTGCCGAAGCAGTTGCGACCGCAGATCAACGCGATGCCTTCCTCGGTTCTCCCCGGCGGTCGAGTGCGCTTGGCAGTCACCGGGTTCCCGCCAGGGTCGACGGTGCGAGTGTCGGTCGCTGGCCAGCCCGAGTTCAGCATCACTCTGCCAAACGGCGCCTACTACTGGGATCGCTCGATCCCCGCGTCTTCCACGGCTGCAACGGTGCGTCTTCAAGCGGTCGACGGCGCATCGGCCTCGAACCGTGCGGAAGGTTCCTATACCGTTCGCTCGTTCAGTGAGGCTCGTATCGAGGTCGCCAAAGCGGGAGGTGACGAGCAAACGGGACCTCCCGGTGCGGTCCTCCCGCAACGTCTGGCTGTGCAGGTTCGTGATGAGAATGGACAGCCGTTGGCGGGATTGCCTGTCGTCTTCGCGCCATCGCCGGGTGGCGAAATTCTGGAAGCATCCGAGTTGACGGATGAAAACGGGCACGCCTCAGCCGCGCTCCGCTTACCCGCACGAGCCGGCGTTGCTCTCGCGACCGCCGAGGTGGCACGTCGAGTGGTTACCTTCAGCGCGCGCACCCAAGCCTCGGCCCTCCCCGGCTTTCCAACATTCCGCAGTTCGATAGACGGCACCTTAGGTTCGGGGCCCGCGACCATTCGAGAAAAGGGAGCCCTGCTGGTGGCTGCTGCTGCGGTGCTTCGCTACTTTCAAGATCGTGGTGAAGCGTCTCGCACGAACGGCCTTGCCGACCCGGTCTCTCTGAATCAGTTTTTGAAAAGCGATTGCGATCCAGGCTGCGACGGCTTTGTTTCGCTCGACCTCGGTCGCACTGCGGATCCGCAGGTCAGTCTCTGGAGAGGGTCGAACTTTGTACAGCGCTCGGTCAGTTGGAGCGGCATCGAGCCGACCCCTGCGGCTATCCGCGATTCGGTAACGAGTGGCGATCCCGTGATCGTGGCTCTGACGCTCGCCTCAGGCGCCGCGCACTTCGTGGTGGCAACCGGTGTGAACGAGGCGGGCTTGATCACGATTCATGATCCCCATGCCCAGTGGGGACGCTCGACCCTCGATGCTTACCTGGAGGGCTTTACTGTAGGAGGGCTTACGATTCAAGGCTCGATGACCGGTGCCGTGCGTGCGTCGGCTGCGCCTGTGCTCCCTTCGAGCTTCCTCGTAATCGCCTCGGCCGAAAGCGCGACGGTGGCGTCGAGAAACGGGACCTGTGGAAATCCCGCCCGTTGGCCGCGGACCACGGCAAGTCCCGGGACAGTCCCCATTCCCGGGGAGCCGATTGTGTTCCTCTACTGCAACGGCCAGGAGGGCGACTACCAGCTTGACATGGGTTCGACAAGCAGCTTTCGTGCTCAGGTGTTACCGCTCGGCTCACCATCCGAGAGGCTCGAGCTTTCGGGGCAAGCGTCTGTCGCATACAGACTCTCCAACGAATCGGGACGGGTCGCTGCGACTGTTCAGGTACCCACCATCAGCGCTCAGCTGCACGTCAACGCTGCCAATTTCAAGGAAGGGTTAGCGCCTGGCAGCCTCGCGTCGATAACGGGGTTTGGACTGCGCGTGGGCTCGGAGGTGCCGGCCGTTAGCATCGATGGAATGCCCGCATTGGTTGCAAACGCCACACCTTTCGAGATTCGATTCGTCGTACCGATCGACGCGGGACCGGGTATGCACACGCTTCACATCAGCACTCTGTCGGGTAGCGTCGAGACGGCGATTCAAGTGGACGCAACGGCTCCAGCGATCTTCCCGACTTCCTTGGTGCGTGCGGACGGGACGAGGATAGATTCGCGCAACGCCGCCTTGCGAGGCCGGCCGATTGTCCTCTACGCCACGGGTCTAGGGCGTCCCGATGTATCGGGGTCATATGACGTTTCGGTGTTGCTTGATGACCGCAACACTCAAGTGGTGTATGTCGGCGCGACGCCTGAGTTTCCGGGGGTGTACCAAGTGAACTTAGAGATACCGGGAGATTTCCCGCCATCCAGTCGCACTCATCTGAGGATGGCCGTGGGCGGGAAGTTATCCGATCCCGTGGTGATCGCCATTGAATAGCGAAAATCGGTCATTGAATGTAAAATTCAACCGTTCGCTCTTGCTACCCTGGCATGTCGCGGCTATCTTCAGGCTGGTTGGATACTTAACAATTGACCCGAGCCAGAGGTCATGTTTTAATCGACCCTTGGTGTTCTGTGCGGGCATATGACCCGAAGTGCAGGGATAACTACATTTTCGTCTTGACTTGTTCAGGGGAGAGTGTTATCAATAATCTGACTGCGTCTAAGGGTTAGAGCGGCATTCATCTGTACGAATCCCGCGAGCACAAAAAATAAGAAATGAGAAGTCCGCAAATTTGAGCTCTACAAATGAGGCTCAGGTTGAAAAGAAGAACTTCCATCAATTCAATTTCGAAATTCACAAGGAGAAGGAAATGGTAGATTTTCGTAAGTGGTTTCCTGCTCTGGCATTAGCAGTAGTGGCCCTCGGCTCTGCGGCTACGGCCAGTGCACAAGTTGCTGCCCCGTTGGCGTGCCAGGCAAACGCGGGTGCCACGCCACTCGTACGGTCTGAAGGTTTGGCTGAACTCGTTGGTGACGTGGTCATTATTTGCCAGGGCGGTACTCCGACGCCCTCTGGCCAGACGGTGCCGCAGGTTAACATTCAGATCTTCCTGAATACGAACATAACCAGCCGCCTTTTGGCTGACCCCCTTAGCGAGGCGTTGATTCTGATCGATGATCCGGGTCGCGTTAACCAGCGTCCTTGCATTCCAGCCTCCGGCAGCACCAATTGCTCGGTTACGGGTACGGGCGGCGGAGTTGACTTCGTTAACTCGGGTGTGCCAAACGTGTTCCAGGCCCGCAACGGTGGTGTGAACTCGCTGGTGTGGCTTGGCGTGCCGGTGGATCCGCCGGGCAGCGCCGGTCAGCGCACGTTCCGCATCACCAACGTTCGTGCCAATGCCAACCAGCTCGGAACTTCCTCGACGCTCGTTCCCGCGCAGATCACGATGTTCATTTCGGTGACGCCGTTTCAGGCTCTCCCGATCAACAACCCGCAGCAGACGGTTGCCTTCGTATCATCGGGTCTGACCTTCTCGTTGCAAAATGCCACGAATACCGCCAGCAGCAGCGGCGTGACATTCCTGCAGTGTGTGAGCGCGAACACGGATATCGCGGGCAGTGGTTCAAGCGCGTTGACTGTCTCGTTCGGTAACAACGTTCCGAATGGCGTTCAGACGTTTGCCCGGTTCACGGAAGGCTTTGCATCGAGCTTCAAGCGCCGCAATGTCGCTCCGTTTGGTCCGGATGCCACTGCTGGCACTACGTTCTCCGCCGATACGTCGCCTGCCCCGCTGCCGCAGGATACTCCCGGTGGTACTTGCACCAATTGCGCCGGT
>DASQVJ010000672.1:0-9467 GCA_035640835.1 Bryobacteraceae bacterium | reverse complement strand
CGGCCAGCACATCGGCCTCGCCCCACTGCGCTCCGAGCAGCCCCAGAGCCTCTTTCAAGGATGCTGGACTTGCGTACTCAAAGTTTTGCATTAGACGAACCTCCTCTCACCCTTCAGCGCCGTCAGAACTCGCTTCGGCGTCAAAGGCACATACGGAACGCGAGTACCGGTAGCATTCGCAACGGCATTCGCGATGGCTGCGATTCCGGCAATCGCGCAAGGCTCGCCGAGACCGATCACGCCCTTCTTGTCATGCTCTGGGGCGATGTCCATGTGGACCTCGATTTCGCCGATGTCCGGGATGCCCGCGAGCTTGTAGAACTCCATGTCCGCGTTCATCACGCGACCCGTCTGCTGGTCCATGACGCGCTCTTCCAGCAGGGCGGCGCAAATGCTCATGATGCAAGCACCGTGAACCTGACTCTCAGCCGTCTTGGGGTTGATGATGAGGCCGCAATCTTGAACCGCGACGAGCTTGTTCATGCGAACGATGCCCGTTTCCATATCGACCGAAACGTCGGCCATTTGGACACCGCTCGCGCCGGCGGAGTTCAATCCTTCCGTGCGCTTGGTGTCGTTCTCGCCCATTTCGGAGATCGTGTTCACTCCGAGTTTCTGGCAAGCTTGCTGCCAGCTGATGGCCTTGTCGGGGTTGCTCTTGGAGCGAATGCGTCCGTCAACGGCCTCGAGCTCGGTGGCCGGCACGTTGAGTGCAGGGGCGACAGTCTCGAAGAGTTTGTTGAGTGCATTGACGGTGGCCTTGCGGGTCGACGAGGAGACGCCGCCCACCGTGGTCGATCCGCCGGATGGTCCGGAAGGCGGGTAATTGTTGTCGCCCATCTTCACTCGGACCTGGTTCAATTGCAGGCCGAGCGTCTCAGCCGCCACCATCGCGATGACGGTGCGAGTCCCGGTGCCGAGGTCCTGGCTGCCGATCTCGATGTCGACCGACCCATCGGAATGAATCGAGGTCTTGGCCTTGCTGGCGTGACCCGCACCGCCCCAGGTCGCAATGCCGATGCCCTGCCCGCGGCGAACACTTCCCTTCTTCGCATTGCGAGGCTGCCAGTTCTTCTTCCACTCGATCATCTCCGCCGCCTTCGTTAACTGACTGCGGTAGGTGTCTGGACGAGCGGTGAGATCCACATTCGCCAGGAAGAACTCGAGCGCATCCATGTTCAGCTTCGCCGCGAGATCTTCCATCGCCGAGCAAGTGAGGAACGATGCTTGGGGATGGTTCGGAGCGCGCCATGCACGAGCCGAGCCCGCATTCAGCGCTACGGCCGAGTGGTTCAGACGATAGTTCGGGATCTTCGTGAAGACGTACGGAATCGGGGGCATACCGCCGCCGCCGAATCCGCCCGTCGCCCACGACTGCGATTCCCAGGCCACGATCTTGCCGCTCTTGTCGGCGCCGATCTTGATCTTGGCGAATGCCGAGGGACGGACACCGGCGATGGTGAGCTCAGTTGCCCGATCCAGGTAGAGCTTGACGGGAGCGCCGTTGCTCGCCTTCGAGAGATGCGCTGCAGCGGATCCCCAGCGGTCGCTTGGAAACTTTGAGCCGAAGCCGCCACCCATAAAGTCCATTTGGACGTGGATGTTGTTTCCGGGCACCTCAAGGTTCTTCGCGAGGTCACCGGCGATGGTAGAGACGGCTTGAGTGGAGGGCCAGTACTCGATCTTTTCGCCGCTCCACTGGATCACCTGGCCATGTGGCTCGAGGCAGCAGTGCGTGATCACGGGGATTCCGTACTCGCTCTCCACCACAGCAGCGGCTTGCTTGAAGCCCTGGTCGGGATCCCCGGTCACCTGCTCGCCCGCGGGACGCGCACGGTTGCCGGCCTTACCGAGATCGTACTCCTGCACCACGTGGGGCAGGACTTCGTAATCGACCTTAATGAGCTTCACCGCGTCGCGCGCAATGGTTTCGCTCTTCGCAGACACGGCTGCGATCTCCGTGCCGGCCCACTGAATCTCGGTTCCTGGTCCCGAGATCACTTTCACTGCCGTGACACCCGGAAGCTTCTCAGCCGCGCTGGTGTCGATGCTTCGGATGCGTGCGTGCGCGTGTGGAGAAGTGAGCAGGGCCGCCTGCAGCAGGTTCTGCGGGTTAAGGTCGGAAGAATACTTGGCGGCGCCGCTTGATTTCAGGACACCGTCCAGACGGCTCGTAGGCTTGCCGATGACTCGGCGCTTGTCCATTGGTGGCCAACTGTACTCAGGCATTGCGACCTCCTTTCAATTGCTTCGAAGCTTCCAGGATGGCGCGACGAACGCCTACGTAAGTGCCGCAACGGCACAAGTTCCCGCCCATACCCTCGCGCATTTGTTCTATGGTGGGATTCGGGTTCTTGTCGAGGAATCCTTTGGATGCCACTACCATGCCGGGAGTGCAGTATCCGCACTGCTGCGCGTCGTTGTTCACGAACGCCTGCACGATCGGGTGCTTGGCAGCAGCGATTCCTTCGAGCGT
This sequence comes from Bryobacteraceae bacterium, assembly GCA_035640835.1. Lineage (GTDB taxonomy): Bacteria > Acidobacteriota > Terriglobia > Bryobacterales > Bryobacteraceae > DASQVJ01. Next base: position 6,991 of record DASQVJ010000672.1, on the reverse strand, counting down.
TTCAATCTTTTTCCCTACGCTATCGACCGCAAGCATCGTGCACGCATACGAGACTTTGCCGTTTACGAGCACTGTGCAAGCGCCGCAAGTTCCCCGATCGCAGACGCGTTTCGCCGCTGTCAGGTCGAGGTAGTTGCGCATTGTGTCAAGTAGAGTCTCGCGCGGCTCTACCGTAGCTTTGTAGGGCTTTCCGTTGATGGTGAGTGTGATGGGGACTGCAGCAGGACCCTGTACTGCCGGTGCAGCGATTGCTGCCTCTTCGGTTAACGTGGCGGCTGCCACAGCACCTGATGCAACACCCGTGCTCTTCAAAAATCCGCGTCGGGAAAAGCCCGATTTCGCGGCGTTAGGGTCGTGATCCGATGTGGAACTCACGCGAAGACCTCCATTGACTTGTCGAACAAGAGCAGCTTATCAGATGCATTCCGACAGACGTAGGCCTAGGTTTTCGGGCGTGCATCCGGATGGCTCTACAGACGAGGCTAAGCCTTTATTGTGAGGAAATATTTTTCAGCGCGGTGCCGGGGAAAAAAGCCGTTACCAATGATCGCCAGTCGGCGCCGAGACGCGCACGAGCGTCGCCACCCTTTTGGCAGAAGCCGGCCATGTGCCCCTCTCCCTTCCCGATAACCGTAGAGCCGCGAATCTCGTACGAGTTGCTTTTCACCGGCCAAATCGGGCGTCCGGATCCGGAAGCGGCGCGGTTGGCGGCGAGTCGACCGGCTTCGGTGCCGTCGAGCAGCTCGATTGCCGAGCGATCGAGTTCGGCCGACCAAACCGTGACATCATGCTCGCATTTAACGGAATAGTAAGGGTAGGCGTCTGCTTTCATCCCTAACTCAGCGAGCGTTCGGGTTCGACCGTCACAGCTCGCGAAAAACAGCGGAGCAATCGGCTGGTCGTGAAACGTCAGGACCAAACCTCTCGTCTCGCTCGTGGCAATCGCGGCGGGAGAGCGGGAATCGGGCAACTCGCGATGAAACTGGCAATGCGTGGTGTCGCAGAAATCGAACCCGTTGTGTCGAGCTTTGGAGGCGACGTAGTAAGACCGTGCGAGCACGGCCATGGCCTTGAGCATCTCGGGGTGTGTGCCGCCTGGCACCTCGGCTGCGACGGTCGAAGCGACAGCATCCTCGAGATCGATCTCCAACACAGGTTGGAGCTCGGCGATCGAGCCTGAGCCGCTGCGCACAGTGACACGAAGTCTTCCGTAGAATCGCCGCTCGATCTTGCCTTCAACGGCGAGGGTGAACCGTGCAGGTCGAGCGCCGCGGCCTTCGATCATCACGTCCCGCGAGGTTTCGAGTTGGCCTCCAACGACACTATCGATCTCGCTTTCATGCCGGACGAAGCTCGCGGCTCTACCGCCGGGCAACTCCCGTTCCTTCCCGTTGGTGTGGATCGAGAGCACTTCGCCTCCGACAGGTTTTACGATGAGTCGCTGAGGATGAAAGAGTCCGAAGACGCCGATCTGCAGAACCGTTGCGAGCGTGAGCAGCATGAGAATCAGCGGCCCGTCTCGATGATCTGCACCATGCCCGATGCGGCAGCGGCGGCCCTGGCGCCTGTCGTTCCATGCAACCGGACCAGCAAGAGCCATTCGGGCTTTTCAGCCGGCAACATCACGATCACGTAACCGTCTCCGGGCTGCCCCTGTTTATGCGAGCAGGCCGCGGTTCCGGTCTTCGCCAGGACTCTTCCGTGTGCTTGAAGTTCGCTGGCGGTGCCATGATCAGCCGCTGCAAGCAAGCCGCGGTGGATGAGCTCATTGCTTGCAAGCGCCCCATAGGCTCGAAGCAGTTGGATCGGCGACAGCAGCCAATCCGTACCGAGTCCGATCATTGACGGCCCATGAGGCCCTGCAAGGCCGTATCGATTGACGAAGTCTTCCACGCGGTCCTTTGGTATCGAATCAGCCAGCTGTTCGAACCACGAGTTGCACGACTGTGCCAGGGCCTCGGACGCATCGAGCACACCGTGGCCGCCGGGCTTCCAACATCGATACGCGTTGCAACGGAATCGCTTCGAACCGGCATCGTCCGCGGCGAGAAGCAATGGCTTCACCAGCGAGCCCACGGGTTGTGGACGTTCGTAGTCCGGCCAGTTGGACGCAATCACTTCCGAAGACTCAGCGGAGACGAGCAGGTATTCGACTCCTCCGTAGCGTTTCTCTATGAGTCCAGCGACCGTTTGCTGGTAGAGCGTCAATGCGAGGAGGACGTGGAAAATCACCTGACTGACCGGAACTGATAAGTAACTGTTTGCGGCACTCGCGACCCTTCATCGCGGGCGACGAAGCGGATCTGGTCGATGCGATCAAGGCTTCGCGCTAAGCTCGCGACATTCTCGGAAAAGAATTTTGGATCGCGTCCCTCGGGACCAGTGGGCTCGGAAGGCGCCGCATCCCCGGGGGATCGTGCAGCATCGATCAAGGTCATCATACGAATGTAAGGCGCAAGTTCCTGGCCTTTTCTCAACTCCGCGACGTATGTGCCGAGTGCATTCGCCGGTTTCGTCGAGAGGCGGGACACAACCGCATTGTGCAACGCTTGCTCGTCCGAGAGAACGGCAATCTCACCGCGCACAGTGACAAATGCGCCGGGCACGGCGACTCTAAGCGCGTTTTCATCCCACGCGGTTGAGGAGAGCAGGACCACGGTTACGGGCGTGCGCACGAAGACACCGTCGGCCAAGACTCGAGAGGTCTGGGCCTGCAGCATCGCATCAACCCGATGCTTCGCGAGCAACTGGGTGAGGGCTTCTGCCGACGGGCCGGAGCGGATCAGAGGCGGCTCATCGATCGCGATCTCGAGATCCACTTCGGAACCTGTCTGCCCAGGATCGGTGACGGCCATCGGTGCGTACTCGGCCGGAGCAGAATCAGCGCCGGGTTGGATCAGCTTCTCAGAGACAACGGCACGAACTTCGTCGCGCGAAGGCATTGCCCAGGCGCGATGGAAGCCGGCGTCGGGCGGAACGATCGCAAGCACTCGGGCGACGGCCGATTCTGATGGCCGCTTGTCATCCGAAGGCGACTCGCGCAGAAACACGCGCTCTTCGCGGATGCCCGAAGCGTCACGAAAAACGTCCGCGATTCCCGCACGGTACTGACGGAACTCGGCGGTGTTTCTCTGGACCCAGTACGAGCGGAACTGGGGTGAGGCAAGGAGCAGCGGCATGTTCATCGCGAGCCGGAACTCGCCTTTGGCCTTTGCGGAAGCCGCTGCGTCGGCATACCAGGGTTCGGTTTTCAAGGAGGCTCCTTGTCGCGTCGCCAGCAACGAGAGCGCCTGTGCCAATAAGTCCTCGCGGGTCGCCAGAAACAGGTAGCCTCCAGCCGATGCATAAGCGACGGCCTTACCGTTCGAGCGATTCTCCTTTAGATAGTAGTTCTGCCCTGCGACGGTGCGAGTCTCGTACGCAGACCGCTGCGCGCCGAGCGCCGACGCGATCACTCGAGCATCTGGAAGCTTCGAGACGTACAGGAACTCGAGCTTCCCGATGTCGTAGATCGCCAGCGCTGACTCGGTGCCCGCAATCGAAACGGCAAACGGATAGTCGGGCGAGAAGCCTGTAACACCCTGCCACTCGCCCTGCACTTCTTGTAATCGCATGAAGAGCCGAGTCCGCGAGAACACGGTGTAGTTATCGCTCTTGAGCCAAGCTGCCTTTTCCGGACTCGCATTCCAATCGCGTAGCGAGGCCGCGAGGTCCTTGGCTTCAACGTACAAAGCTGGTCCCTGTGGGAAGAGGGCATCAAGCGAAGGGGCAGTTGCGTTCTGCTGGACCTGCGCAAACATCCAAGCTACCGTTGCCAGTGACAGGGCGACGGCTAGGATCCTGGAAAGTTTCATCGCGCACCTCCCGTAATGGTGGCGGGCTTTGCTGACGAGACGAGTAGCCTGGGACGCACCGGTTTCTCCATTTCCAAGGCCTGCCTGATGACAGGGGCTCGACGGGCATTCGCATCAATCGCTTTTTGCTCGGCTTCCAATTGCGCGATCTCCGCCTCGATGCTCGGCGAGGGCGCGATCCGCTGCGATATCCGCAACAGCATCTCTGCCGCCGGAAGATAGCCGAGCTTCCGATAGGCGCCGGCTAGTTCGCGAGCAATCAATGCACGATCCGGATAAGCGCTCAGGAACTCTGTGGTGAGATAGCGGACGTCAGTGCCATCGTTCGTGTCCCGGAATTGCACGAGCACCCGACCGACAGGACCGGCGTCGAGAAGCGGAGCCCAGACTCCGACCGCTCCCTGATTGCGATTTACAGCGAGAGCCGCACGGAAGAGCGGAAGACGTATCGCCTCGGCACTCGGGTCGATCTCAATCGCTCCGCGGAGCAAGCGGAACTTGACGGCCGGATCCTGCGACCTCTCTGCTGCCTTCACACGAGCAGCGAACCAGTACGGCTTCTCGGCGTCCTTTGGATCCTGCGTAGGATTCGCGAGATAGTTCAATTCGCCCGAGCCAAGATCGGTGGCTCCCGCCAGGACCGAAGCGGCAGCTGCGCGCGATGAGTACGGCGTCTCAGGGCTGCGCGCCAGGCTCCCAAGCGCAGCGTTGTCCTTTTTGAGCAGTGCCAATGCTGCCAGGTTCGAGCGGTCCCAAGGAGCCATCGAGGCTATTCGGACTCGAAACTCTTCGGCTTCCACATTCCGGCCGAAACGTTCGAGGAGACTCGCTGCAGAGTCGATCAACGAAGGTCCTTCCTCCGATAGCAGGACCGCGCGACGAAGCTCTGCGACCGCCTTCTGCGCGTTGCCTTGCTCGAGCCGAACCTCCGCGAGTCCGAGTAGACTCGCCGAAGGGGGCGGCCACACAGCCGCTACGTCGGCTTGGTACACGCGCTCCAGAATGATCAATGAAGCTGTCTTATTCCCTTCGGCGCGGAGCGTGTTTGCCACGCTTCGAAGCAGGTCGTTCGAAGGGGGCGCCTCCATCTGCGCATATCGATCAAGCAAGGCGGGCAAGCTGTTCGATCTCGCAGCGATCTGCGCTTCCACCAGCAAAAGCTTCTGCTGATTTTCGACTCGGGCGGTTGCGCTCAGCTCGTTCAGCTGTGCTGAGGCTTCCTGAAGGCGGCCCGCTTTGACCAAGGCACTTGCATAGTCGATCTTGGTACGATCACGGGCAAGCACTGCATACTCGTTTGCCTGTCCCCGAGTCCGCGCCACCTCCAGATTCGAGATCTCCAGTATTTGCGCATTGAGCAGCAGCTTTTGCTCGTCGGTGAGCCACGAGACATCGATGATGGAGCTTAGAAAACCAACAGGCGCCACTGACGAACGTGCCAGCTCCTGGACCCAGGCGAATCCTTCTGAGGCCGATTCTGGAGCGTTCAACGCCGCGCGGATCAGCGGTTCTGCGCGATAGGTGTCATTTCGCCGGAAGTAGGTGGAAAGCAGCGTGGTCGCCTCCTTGCGCAGCGCGTTGAACGCTTTCAGCCGGCCGATGGCTTCAAGAGTCAGCACCGTATCGTTCCAGAAGCTCTCCGGCACCGAACCGCGATCCTGCTGCTCGGCGAGAATCATCAGGGCAGACCGCAGGTGCTCGGTTGCCTCGCGCATGTTCCCACGACCGCTCTCGAGCAGCGCCATGCGCGTCTGCACCTCGGGATTCAGATGATTGAACTGCAGCGCGTGTGTGTACTCGGTGAGAGCTTGCGCGGCGTCACCGGCCTCGGCGTACGTCTCGGCGAGGCTTGCATAAGCTCGAGCGCTGGCTGGCCGGCCTTCGAGAGCGGCCGGCAGGTAGTCCTCCGCTTCCGCGTTCTTTCCCGAGATGCGAAGGTACATGCCATAGCTCGCGCCATAGGGGAACCAGGCGGCCCCTACCAATTGCTGCGCACGATCCGGAATGTGCCCGAGTTGTTCGCCAACCGTGAGCGTTCCCAAGGCCCCCGTGAAGGCTGCCTCGACTTCGGGCGAGACTTGGGCGAAGTGAAGGCCGGTGAGGGCCGTGTAGGCTTTCGTCCATACCGGCGGGAGTCCCGCACCTCGCGCTGCCACTGCGCGCAAAGCGAGGCTTGCATCGTCGCCGCTGATAGCAGTTTGGGCAGCACCATTACGAATCTCGACACTGCTGCCACTCTGCGCGACTTGGATCAGCTTTGTGGGTTGCGCCGTTCGCAGCAGGAAGTTGTAGCGCGCAACTGACGGCCCCGACAACAGGGACATTTGATCCAACACCCCCAGCACGCGAAGCTCGTTGTTGTAGCTCCCGCCTAGTCGGAAAGCGTCGGCCACTTGAGGCAGATAGTCGTTGCGACCTCCGTCCGGCGGAAGTTGCTTCGTGTACGCCTCGATTTGATTTGCCAAATCATCGAAGCGCATGCGTCGCTTCTGCAAGTCGGCTAATCGCTGAACATCGGACGGCGAGCCGGGACCAGGTCCCCTTCGCATGCGGTCGATCAAAAGGGCAACCTCCACATCGGCAAGGCCGGCCGCATTGGCGGCACCCGTCAAATCGAGACCCGGATCCGCAGCGGACAGCTTTCGGAACCAGCTCCCCAACACGGTCTTCTCCTCGGGCGTGAAGTACTGGCGCGCTACGTTCGCCAACTCGAGAAAGAGAAACGCCCTGGACGACGGCTCCACTACGCTGCTGAGCTTTGCGTAGGCTGCTTCATAGGTTCGCGCACGAGCTGCGAGGCTTATATAAGTGCGCAGGTCGGCCAAGTTCTCAGGATCTCTGGGCTTCAGCTTTGGAAAACCCTGATCGGCAAACTGCTGTGCTTCGGTGAGCATTCCCCAATCGGAAAGCTTCCTCGCGATCTCAAAATACTCTGTCGCACGATCAGGCTTGCCTTCGAGAAACGCTGTTCGCAGAGACTTCACGACAGCATCCGGTTGCTTCAGCCTTGCCTGATTTTGCGCGACTCGAACCATCCACGCCGGGTTGCGATAGCTCAACTCATAGAGCTTCGAGTAGGTCTGCGCAGCGTCGCTCCACTTCAACAGCTTCTCCTCGAGAGTTCCCTTCTCGGCCCA
>DASQVJ010000671.1:0-9300 GCA_035640835.1 Bryobacteraceae bacterium | reverse complement strand
GCGGCCGATTGCTCGATCATTCGCGCGCACAGGCAGAATGTCGAGGTCCGGATCTGTGGGGTCGACCTCGAGGATTTGCATCGTGAACGGACCGTCGCCGTCGGCGCGCACGAAGCGGCGTTCGCGGTAGGTGATGCTCTTTGTGATGGTCTCCGTGCGGTCGTAGGTATAGGGATCGACGCGCAGCTTTGTGCAAGCAATCGGCTGGTTGTTGCGGAAAGCGGTTACCTCAATCGTGGATGGTGCGACGGCCAGGTTGGCAGTGCTGAAGTTGCCTTGAGCGTCAGTGAATCCAAGCGGGCCATTGTAGGCGGCAACGTCGAGCGACTCACAAGTAATGAATCCGGTGGCGCCGGCTGGAGCGATCGCGAGGCACCAATTGTCGGAGCGCTTTTCGAGGACGAGCAGGCGGTCACCCTGATACGTGACCGCTTTGACTTGGCTCAGCGTGAATGGGCTCGAACGAAGGATCGCGACAGCTGTGTTGACGGTGGCGGCTTGGGCGGAGGGTGAGGTGATACGAATCTCCGCCTGGGCAATCGGCTTGCCACCGTCTGTCAAACGAAGCTCCACTTCCTTACCGACCATGACCGTCTTAGGCGCTTGAAGCTCAGCAGCAGCGAAGACGGCTCGAGCAGTCAGGCCGATGGCCAGTAGGAAAAGGCGAAGGCTCATTGCTTCACATCAGCCGCACCGCTCGGCTGCAACACGTCCTTCGCCGGGAGGTCGCGCTCCAGGTAGGGAATGCCGCGCTCCATCCACGACGGCTTCGGCGCGCCTTTCAGGTAGTAATTGAAGTACTCGAACAAACGCGTTGTGTAGTCCTTTTGGTTGGGACGCTTTCGGAGGTTATGAGGTTCACCGTTGTAGTTGAACATGTATACCTCCTTGCCGAGCCGCCGCAGTGCAAGGTAGAACTCGATGCCCTGCGTGTAGGGCACCGCGTCATCCGCATCGTTGTGAATCATGAGGATCGGCGTTTGGATACGGTCGGCTTTGAAGATAGGCGAGTTCTCGATGAAGCGGATCGGGTACTCCCACAGGGAGCCTCCGATGCGGCTTTGGTCGCGCTCATATTGGAATTGGCGTGGCAACCCAGGCCCGTAACGAATGCCGTTGTACGCCGAGGTCATGTTCGCGACAACAGCGCCTGGCGCGGCCGCTTTGAACCTGTTGGTCTCGGTGAGCATATAGGCGATCTGGTATCCGCCCCAGCTATGACCTTGGATCCCGATGTTCTTCTCGTCGATAAAACCGCGGTCCACAGCTTCCTGAACCGCCGGCAAGACGCACTTCAAGGCACTGGAGCCGGGCGAACCGATTCGATAGATGATGTCGGGCAGGAGCACGACGTATCCATTGCTCGTGTACTGAGGGATATTGATCGAGTTGGTCGGCCGGGGCTCGCGGAACTGATGGAACGTTTGCGAAAGGCGCTCGTACAGATAAACGATCATCGGATACTTCTTCGATGGATCGAAGTTTTCGGGCTTATAGAGGACGCCTGAAAGCGGCACGCCATCCACGTTGCGATACCGAATCAGCTCGGCGGTTCCCCAGAAGAGCTCTGCTTGTTGTGGATTTGCGTCGGACACCTTTCGGAGCTCGCGGAAGTTGCTGTCGGTCACATGCAGGTCGGGGCTTTCCTGGAAGGTTTGAGCCGTGAGCACATAGGTCTCGGCGTCTTTTGCCTTCATGACACCTTCGAAGTCTCGAGGCGCGAGCAAGAGCTTTTCAGGTGCGGCTGCGGCGTTGAGCTTGGCACGGAAGAAGCCAGTGTCGCGGTTTTCGAGGTGCTCGGCCCGAAGCAGGAGAGGTTTTGACGGGTCGATCCAGCGGTCTTCCGGTCGCGTGGATAGCCGCACGTAGCGTAGCTGCAGACCGTTCTGCCGGCCGTAGTTCGCGGTGAGGTTGACAGCTTCGGAACCATCGGGCTTCATGCGCCAGATATCGAAGCGATCGTAGAAGAGCACGTATTGGCCGTCTTTCGTCCAACCCGCGGATCCATAGCTGCCTGGAGCGCCGGCGCGGTCATTGTCTTCATCGTAAAAAGCGACTTTGAGCTTCTCCGTAACGTTGACCGTGGTTCCGTCGGCGACATTCAGAACCAACCAATCATGGCCGTTGAATAGCGTGGCGTAGCGGCCATTCGGTGACCAGGCCACATCGCCGAGATGCTTCCTCGCAAGGAGCTTGCGCTCACCGGTTTCCGTGTTCACGAGGTAGCTGTCACGATAACGCTGGTCGTACTCCTGCACGGCGCGCCAAGTACGTTCGTCGGCGCCGATGGCCCACAGACCGTCGTCACTGAGTGTGATGGTTTGGACCTTGGAGTCAGCGAGTTGTACGAAGCGCTTCTGGTCGATGTGCAGGACTGCCCGATAGGTTCGATTGCGATCGGCCTGGGCCTGAACCTTCTGCATCGCCTGAATGCGATCGTCTTTCCAGTGCCAAAGATCGACGACAACGCGCTCGTTATTATTAGGAGCTGCGCGATTCTCGGGCGGCTTTGGAGCGGTGCTGAAGAAGATCCGCTTGCCGTCCTTGCTGAAAGTGAGTGCTGCGCGATCGTTGATCGCATGACCTTCGGGCCATGGACCTGTCGGTCCGAAGTCCTGCGTATTCGTGCCTAAGCGACTGGTGAGATGGAGGCGCGTGGTCTTGTCGTCTCGCTCGCTGAGGAATGCGAGCTGTTTTTGCGATTCGTCCCAAGCGGGTCGCGAGTACTTCCCCTTCCCCACGAGCACGGATTTCGGTTGCAACGTTTGCGAGGCGGGGTTCACAAGGTAGACGCCATTCGAGTCCGGATTCGTGCGAGCACGCACTGTATAGGCGATCACCTCGCCGTCCTTTGTGACCTCGAAGTCGGTGACGTTCGGAATGGTTCTCTCGGTACCTGATGCGAGTTGCCGGATGACGAGGTCGCTGCCGTACTGATCGGCGCGGCCAGTTCTAGCAGGGGTTTGCTCTTGTGGAGTATTGATGGGCGCAGGCGGCGGATGGTTAGCTTGTGCTCCCTGCTGGGCGCCATTGTTGGCAGGCGTGGAGTTCGCTGTCTCAGACGTGGCGGGTCCGGTTGCGGCCTCTTTGAGGTAGACGAGATAGCTGCCGGAGAGTTCGGGAACCTGGAACTTCTTTACGCGCGCGACCTGGATCACTTTGCCCGTTGAGAGGTCGATGATTGCGATGCCGTCCTTCGCACTCGTGCGGTCGCGTTTGCGTTCGGCGCTGGTGGCGAAAGTGGAGGCGACCACGTATTTGCGGTCGGCACTGAAGCTGATTCGGATGGGTCGGGGAACGGGGCGCGCGCTTGGGTCGTCCTCAGGCGGCTCGGGCTGAGGGCGTTCACCGGCGGGGGCTCGGAACTCTTTGCCGGTTGCCAAATCGCGCACCACGACCTCGCCATTCCCTTCTTGTGGGAAGAGGCCATATGCGAGGAATTTGCCGTCTTCCGAAATCCTGGTGTTTTGGATGGTGCGCCAATGGTCCATGTCGGCGAGGGTGATGGCGTGCTTGGGAGTACTCTGCGGCAGAGCTACGAAGCTTGCGGCGAGCGCGCAAAAAACAAGTGCGAAGCTGCGCGGCCAAAGACCGCGCGTTAGAGCCGGTTGCATTCTGTCATTTTAGGTACTGCTGGTAGTAGTTGTGGCGGGAGTCTCAAAACGCCCGTTGAACAGAACGGAATTGTAAGCTTCATAAACGCCTTCGAAAACCTTGTCCCATGAGATGGAACAGGCGTATTGGCGGGCCGCGAGCCGCATGCGGGCATGCAACTCACGATCGCCCATCGGATGAAGTACAGAGCTCGCAAACTCGTGCTCTGTGGCGGCGATATAGCCGGTGACCCCGTGCTGCACGAGGAACTTGGGGCCTCCGCCGGTGGTCACGACGGAAGGCGTCCCGGACGCAAGGGCTTCGAGGATCACATTTCCGAAGGTATCCGTGGTGGATGGAAACGCGAAGATGTCCATGTTGGCATATGCTCGGGCGAGAGCCTCACCTTTGAGAACGCCTGTGAACTCGGCTTGGCGCAGATTTTGCTGGAGCCATTCGAGCTCGTTGCCGTGGCCCACGATGAGGAAGCGGTAGTCGGTGTGACCTGCCGTCAGCAGAATCTTTTCGACGGTGGCGAGCAAACGCACGTTCTTCTCGGGACTTAAACGTCCGACATAGCCGATAGTGAATCTGTTATCCGTCGAGTCGCGCCGGGACGGGCTGTACAGTTCGGCGTCGACTCCGCGTTGCATCAGGAAAACGGGTTTGCCGGTGAGCTCGATGAGGAGGTCGACAAGCTCCTGATTCGGCGCGAAGAGGACTTTGCCGATCTTATAGAAGAGCGCCGTGCCCGTCAGAGAGAAGCGCTCGGCGGTGTCTGCCATGACACCCAGAGGTCGGGGCGGCAGGAACGAGAGCAGGTTTTCGAGACGGCGTCCTGCGTATTCGTGAACGTTGGTGTGCCAGCTGGCGGCGAATGGAATGCCATGCTGATGGGCGATCCACACGGCGAGCAGGCCGAAGTCGCCGGGGCCCGTCACGTGAATCAAGTCAGGTTGGAACGCTTTGACGATTTCGACAACCTGGCTTTGATAGCGCCAGAGAGCGGGGTCGAAGAACAGGTCCTTTTCGAGACCGAAGGCAAGAGGTCCGCGGGCGAGCTCGATGGTTTGGTGATCGCCGGTGCCGGAGGGCCATACGGTTTCGGGCCCGGCGTGGACGCTGAGGAACGGAAGTCCGTTGCGCTTTGCATAGGCGTCGAACTGGCGGGACGTGAGGGCGACTCCGTTCACCTCGTGAAAGGAATCCGTAAAAAAAGCGACTCGGGGGTATCTATTCACGCAAGGAAGCGGGCTGCACTTTCATTTTAGTGCAGCCCGGTACTTCGCATTTTTAAAGACAAGTTACAGCCGTCGCATGAAGGTATCCCACGCACGGAGGCCGTCCTCATTGTGCCGCTCGAGCGCTTGCAGACCTTCGAGGGGCGCCAGGTGGTCGTGCAACAGCTGGCGGCCGACGCGGGCGATCTCAATCACATCGTCGCTTTCGGCCATCCAGTTTCGAGGCGCCCAGTCGATTGCGTCGGAGACAACGCTGGGCACTCCGGCTGCGATGCCGTCGGCAGTGACCATGTTGAACGACTCGGTGTAGGAAGGTTGCAAGAGCAAGTGCATATGGGAGACGGTGGTCCGGAACTGCGCCCAAGTCTGCCAGCCGTTCTGCACGAGCTTGACGTTTGGAAGGCCGCGAAGCATCTCGGTTGCCGCACGGAGGACAACTTCGCCACCGCCCTCAGTTCGTCCCGCACTGAGCCAGATTTCGGTGTCGCAGCGAAGCTGTTGCGCAATTTCGAGCGCGGCTCCTGCTGCCGACATGAAGTTCTTGAGAGGACGTGTCGCACCGAAGGCGCCCATGCGAAGGGTCCCGCCGGTCCAAACGGGCCGGTGCGGGTTGGTCATCTGGTCGAGATAGTAGAGGTTCGGCAGCCAGGTACATGGCGTCATGTACGCGCGCTGCACCCACTGACAGAACTTGCGGCTGTTGCCTGCAAGGTGGAAGTTCGGCGTGGAGCGCTCGATCTCCATCGCCTCGCGCACCAGCTTGACTCCATTGGAATCGGCTTGCAGGAATCCGACATTGCTGTGGCAGTTCACTGCGAAGCGGGTGCCGGGGTGGTCCGTCACCAGGCGCTGCAGTTCGGCCGAGGGAATCCAAGGAGCACTCACGACGACATGCGTCACATCGGGATGTGCTTCGAGGCGCGAGCGAAGATCGGCCGCGTCAACGATCGGCCAGACGAGCGTCGGCTTGCCTTGGCGGATGAGGGACTTCTGCGTGTTCATGGCAGCAACGCCCAGACCGATGTGGCTGATGTGGCGATTCGCTGCAAAGTTCTTGTATGCGAGCGCGAGCTTCATTGGCCTTCTCCTTGCGGGATGGATTCGCGCTTAGCAAGTCCGAGGAAGTGATCGAAGAGCTCGCGCAGCTTGGTGGTTGCCTGTCGCGAGAACATGCCGGACATCGCCGCAATGGCGGCCACGCCGTACGGGTTCAGACTCGAGACGTTGTCGCCGATGCCTGAGACCAGGCCGGCTCGGATGACGAAGTAGACGGTAACCGCCAGGGCAGCTCCGATGTTCGGACGCAGCAGATACCAGGAGATCCAGCCGGTAACGAGGCGATTGGCGCCCGCATGTTCGACGAAACTGGTTGCGAGGTGAATGTAGCTGCCGAGTGCTCCGGAGATAGCGGCGGAGATGAGATAGCGGCCTTCCGGCGAAAGCTCACCGGGTTGCGGCGCGGCGGTCAACGACACGGGCCAGCAACGGACGAGCAGCGCGAGCAAGATGAAGTTGAGCGCTGCTATGTAGGCTCCGACCGCGACCTTGGTGGCGATCGGCATGGGTTCAGGTTGATATTGCATGCTGGTCTCATTTGCGGATGCGACCAGTCGTGGCAACCTGTTGCAATCAGGTTAACGTGTTGGTTTTAAGCCAAATATTTCGTTAGGAACTTTGTCAACGCGTTTTTGGGTTCAGCCCATCCATTGAGGATTCCGGGCCGTTCCGTCGAACATGGGTGTTGTTTTGAAGGGCTCGTAGCGTCCCGTCAGCGCGGCGTCGCGCGTCTTGGTGAGGAGTTGGGTAATTTCCGTCTTGCTCATCGGCTTGAAGTTGCGAGCAACGTTGACGGCCTGGTCGACGCGCTCCATGCTCTCGCATCCGGTGATGACAACCGATGTCGGCTGGCTGAGCGCGAAACGCAAGCATTCGATCGCATCCACTTTCCCCGATTTGAGCACGTTACCGTCGCCCATCGACTTCATGCCGAGGACGCCGATGCCCTCCGCCACCAACTTCGGCACCACCTCATTTGTGAAGCTACGGAATTGCGCGTCCATCACATTGACCGGCAATTGGCAGGCATCAAAGTGGAACTTGTTCTGGCGCGCGACCTCGAGCATACGCAAATGCACCGCCGGATCCTTGTGACCCGTGAAGCCGATGTAGCGGATCTTGCCGGCCTTCTTGGCCTCGAGAAGTGCTTCGAGCGGGCCGTTGGGCGCGAAGAAACGGTCAGGGTCCTCCATTCGAATGTTCTCGTGATACTGCATGAGGTCCACGCGATCCGTTTGGAGCCGTTTCAGTGATTCGTTGATCTGGCGGGCAGTGGAGTCCTTTGTACGGCCATCGAACTTGGTCATGAGGAAGGCTTTCTGGCGGTATCCGTCCTTTAAAGCATTGCCCATGCGGACTTCGCTGTCGCCGTTGTGATAGTCCCAGCAGTTGTCCATGAAGGTGATCCCGCGATCGATCGCGCTCCGGATGATCCGGATGCCTTCGGCAGGGTCCTTGGGACGGCCGATGTGGTGGCCGCCGAGTCCGATCATCGAGACTTTTTCGCCTGTTCGCCCGAGGGTACGCTTTGGCACCTCTTGCCCTGACACGACGCCCGCACTCGCGGTAGTCAACGCGAGGATCTCTATTGCTGTTCTGCGGTCCATAACCTGTTGGACTTAGTCGCGCGATTTGGGATTTCGTGTATCTGCGTGGTCGCCTGGCCGCAGTCACGTTACATCTGGTTGACTAAAGTAAATGGAGACGAGCTTGTGTTCAGCGAGCCATTCGATGCGCTTGTGCAAATTTTTGGCGTTGCCCTGGTTGGCCGCGGTCCATCCCGTACGAAGGTGAGCAGCACCAGGCTGATAGCAGCCTCCTGATTGTGGAACATTACATTTATGCGGACGCCGCTCCTTACACCGGAGAGTGCGCCAAGTACTACTACGAGTTTCGAGCGGGTCGCTTCATCGCAGTGGGCAGGGTCACGACCGTAGCTCCACGCGCCCCGTATACGAGTGGCAAGCAACGGGCAAACTAGACTGATGTTTGAGAAACCTCGACGTATGTCACCCGGTCAGCAAGCCATCTCCAGGTTGGTCCAACGTTACACACAGTTTCGCAACGAGGTGTTCCCCGACCGACAGGAGCTGTTTGAGGATCTTGCTGAGACACAGAATCCATCGGTGTTATTCATCACCTGTGCGGATTCCCGCATTGTGCCCGAGCTGATCTTGCAGAGTGGTCCGGGTGATTTGTTTGTATGCCGAAACGCAGGCAACATCGTGCCGCCTTATGGAGAACTGACGGGAGGCGTTTCAGCCACGATCGAGTATGCGGTTGACGTCCTGCAGGTCAGCGCGGTCATTGTGTGCGGACACTCGGATTGCGGAGCGATGAAAGCTTTGCTAACTCCGGAGAAGGTCCAACATCTACCTTCGGTGGCGGCGTGGCTCCGTCAAGCAGAGACGGCGCGTCGTGTGGTGGTTGATCATTACGCGAACGCTGATTCGAAAACGGTAGTCGAGGCGATCGTCCAGGAGAATGTTGTGGCACAGATCGAGCATCTCGAGACACATCCCTACGTCTCGTTGCGAGTGCGTAAAGGTGAGTTGGAGATCTATGGGTGGGTGTATGAGATACACACCGGTCAAATCGAGACACTGGATGCTTCGCTCGGGCGCTTCGTGCCGCTCAACGAATCGAACCTGGTTTCCGCCACACATCCCCCGAGGTTGCGGTTACCGCAGGCGGCAACTTAGATCCGCTCTCGCTCAAGCCATTCCTGAACAGCGTCGGCAACGCTGAACACTGTGGGGTCGAAAGAGAAGCGTTCCTCCAACAACCGGGCGCAGGACTCGAGAGGAATACGATCGTAGCTGCCGCAGGAGAGGAATCCTGCGACGTACTGTCTTGCAAATTGGTCGATGCCAAGGACTCGATACTGGACCACATGCACGAGCTCGTGAAAAAGGATCCGGAGAGATGGAGGGTTTCGGGCGGCGATCAGGTTGTCGAACGTGATCGCTTCGATGGTTGCTGAATTTGGAACTTCGAGGCCGAGTCGAGCGAGTGCTCGAACGAACGGAAGCTCGGGGATCGGGAGTGTCTCAGAGGTATGTAGTCGAGCTACGTTGAGGACTTCGGATTCGAAGTACGGAGCAAGATCGAGCGAGAGATGAGCCGGAAGCGCGACAGCGTCTTGCAACAGCCTGTCGCGTTGTGAAGTGATGTATGCGGCAACGGGTTTGGCGGGGAGCACTGCGGCTCCCCGGCACAATCGGAGGCGGAGCTCCGCAAACCTATCAGGGCCGTACAACGGACCCGTCGACCGCGCGATCGGTTGGATATGGGTTGCCGCGGACGCTTTCGCCGATGGGGTACTTCGCTGCGAGTGCCTCGTTGATGTCCAGGCCAAGACCTGGTTTATCCGAGCCGTACAGGTAGCCTCGCCGGATTTGACCCATTC
>DASQVJ010000670.1:0-5261 GCA_035640835.1 Bryobacteraceae bacterium | reverse complement strand
CTACTGAACGAACTCCTCGCGAGCTGCGATTGGCGCGATGAGTTGCTGGTGCAGCTGGTAGAGCGCACCTCGAGCTTCCATGAAGGGACGGCGAAAGAAGCGAGCACGGCCTTGTTCCGGGGCATCGTGGAAGTTCTGGGCGACCACTTCGAGCCGAAGCTTTGCGAAGCGTACTCACGCTTCTTTAGCAGGGTTATCGAGTTGCTGCGGCCCGATCTGCCGGCGTCCCAACTGGTCGCACGTTATCAGCGCGTGAGGACCGTTCGCGAATGCCGGCTGACGCCGTCGAGAATCTACGTTCTGTCGCGCGTAACGCTCGGCGCGGACGTGGCCGTCACGAGCGTCATCATCCATGCACTGAAGCAATGTTTCCGAGGTGCCAGGATCGTTTTTGTGGGTTCGCGCAAGAACTACGAGCTGTTTGCGGCCGACTCCCGCATGGATCACATGGAATTCGACTACAAGCGCAACGGCACACTTCGCGAGAGGCTCAAGCGGGTTCCACAGATCGACCCATCGGACTCGATCATCGTCGATCCGGACTCGCGGCTTACCCAGCTTGGCCTGATTCCAATCTGTCCCGAAGACCGGTACTTCTTTTTCGAGAGCCGCGGATTTCTCGCGCAAACCCCCCATGCGCTGCCGCAAATCGCCGCGCAGTGGTGCGGCCTCGTGTTCCAAGTCCCCCGAGCTCGACCCTTTATCGCACCAGATACGAGAGGCGAAGAGACAGATATCGCCATCAGCTTCGGAGTGGGTGAGAACGAGGAGAAGCGTGTCGGCGACGAATTTGAGCGGCAGTTGCTGGAGGCGCTGGTGCAACGCGGCCGGCGCGTGGTCCTCGATCGAGGCGCGGGAAGCGAAGAGGCCGCGCGTGCCGATGCGGCAGCGGCCGATCTGCCGAACATCGAATTGCACAGCGGGCCGTATGCGCCGTTCGCCGCCCGTATTGAACGGGCCAAACTCTATATCGGGTACGACTCGGCGGGGCAACACGTCGCTGCTGCCTGCAGAGTTCCGCTGATCTCAGTATTCAAAGGTCACGTTTCGCAGAAGATGCTGCAGAGGTGGAGTCCGACGGGTCACGACCGGATCACGGTGGTGCCTGTGCCTCCCACAGAGGATGTGCTCGGGAAGGTGCTTCAAGCCGTGGATGCTATGGCTTCTCCTCGGTGACCTGCGAGTCCGGTAAAGGATCCGGTGTGAGCGTGATGGTCGCTTCCGCGCCGAACCGCTTGTAGAGCCGGAACTCGACGTCGTTGCGCGTCATCAGCTTGCTTGCACGCATCGCGACGGAGGCTCGTAGAGGTAAGACGTACTGCTGGCCCGCAATCTCCTGCCATTCATAATCAAGAACCGTACGAGCCGTTTGCACTGGGAACGAGAACGGCCGTATGTCGGCCTCCAGCGTGATCCGCATGACCGCCATGGTGTCGTGATCGACAAAGATCAAGCCGTGGTAGCCGGGCACAATGCGTTCCGACTTCTCGTAAACGATGCTCCACTTCGAGTTCTGTTGCGCAACCTGGTAGCTGAACACGTGCATTCGCTTGCCGCGCAACGTGCCCCAGCGAGTCCATTCGAAACGTGTCTGGCTCTCCGGATCGAATACTTCTTTGAGAAGTGACCCGAACTCACCAGTCGAGGTCGCGCCACCGAGCCGCTCCATGTTCGTGTTGATGAACTGGTTGTTCACAAGCACCACCTGGTAGTTTTCCTTCTGCTCGAAGAAGGTCAGCTTCGCCGTGATGGTGTCCTGCAGTCTGAAGAATTCCATGCCGGTTGGATCGGCATACCTACGAGTGACTTGTGTGCAGATGAAGTTCGGAAGCCGCTTGGCATAATCGAGCGCCCATTCCGTGACGTTCTTCAACACCTCCATTTGCTCCTCAGGAGAGGGAGGCGGGATGGTGGGACGGGCTGGTGCGGAGGCGACAGGTGCGTTCGGCGCCGGCATTCCGGTAGAGGACTCGGCCAGAGATTTCAAAACCGCGGTGGTGCGTGGTCCAGCACCCAACCCTTGGAGCTCTTCCACGGTGCGCTCGTCAAGCCGCTCGGTCATCTTCACCTGTTTCAAGAAATCCGAAACCTGACGGTCAGGATGGTTCAACTGACGTGAGGACTTAATGAATGACCGCAGTTGCTCGACGGACATCTTCATCTCGGCCGCGGTCAGGAGCACGGTCGAAATGACCAGGGCTGTGAGTGTTTGCCAGTGCCGCATTTTCACTACGCTTCTATTTTGACGCGATCGCCGGGCCGAGGTTCACGGAGGTTTTATCATGGGCCTACATGCTTCATTCGTCTTGTTCGCGCCGGGCGTTTGCCTTGGCCTTACTCGTCGTGTGCAGTTCGCTGCCCATGAGGTCCCAATCGCAGGTAACGGTGGCTGCTGGAGGCGTGCAGTTCGACGGCGCGTCTGCTGCGACCATCTGGTTCTCGCCCCAGGACCTGGTGGTGGACAACGCCGGGAATCTATACGTTGCGGATCTCGAAAGCGTTCATAGAGTCGCTCCCGATCTCTCGACGACGACGGTCGCCGGTGCAGGCGCTTACGCAACAGGCGCGGACGGCGGTCCTGCTCGAGAGGCGGCACTGGACACAATTACCGGCATCGCAGTGGATCGAGCGGGCACCACCCTCTATATCGCTGAGGGAGCGAAGAATCGAGTTCGCCGTGTGGATCTCACCGCCGGGACGATTACCACGGTGAACCTTGGCGAAGTCTCGTTAAACCGGCCAGGTGGACTTGCTCTCGACGGAGCAGGGAACTTGTTCATTGCAGATCAGGGCAACTACGTTGTACGCCGCGTGGACGCGGTCACGGGGGCGGTCACCACGGTCGCCGGATCCGGGCAGCCAGGCGGGTCTGGCGATAACGGACCAGCCGTATCGGCTCAGCTATCGCCGGTCTTCGGCGTCGAGGTAGATGACGCCGGAACACTCTGGATCGCAGACACACAAAATATGCGGGTCCGTCGCGTGGATCCATCAACAGGCCGGATCACGAGTCTCGCCATTCCGGACCTCTTCTACCCGACACGTGTGCGCCTCGATCGGAAAGGGAGGCTGTTGATCGCCGATGCAAGCGGGCAACGCTGCGTCACCTTTGACCCCCAGAGTGGTCCGGTTAGCAGCTACTACGGCCTGGTATTTCCGCTCGCCATTGTTGAGGATCCGCAAGGACGCGTGGTGATTGCCGAAGGTACTCTCAACCGCCTGATGCGTGTGGACCCTGAACTCCTCTTTTATGACTGGTTCGCCAGTGCGCCGCCTGATGGCGATGGTGGACCAGCGTTGCAATCGCGTTTGACCTCGCTGTTTGCCGTAACCACCTCGCCGACGGGTCAAGTCGTCTTTACCGATGAGCTTGCTCACAAGGTCCGATCTTTGGATCCGGCAACAGGACAGATCCGGACGATTGCGGGCGATGGTGCTCCAGGATTCCTGAGGCTTCCGAAGGGTTTGGCCTACAACAGTTCGGGAGACTTGTTCCTCCTGGACGCCGGGAACAATCGCATCCTGAAGCGCAGTGTAGGAGCCGAGCAGTTCGAGCCATTCGCCTCGAAGGTTCGACCAGGTGATGGCTTAGCTGTTGGCTCGGATGGAAACCTGTACATGACGTTCCAATACGCGCTCTATCGCATCAACGCTGGAGAAGGTCCGCATGAGCGCATAGCGGCGTCCACGTTGTTTGAGGGTGCCGTGGGGTTGGCTTCGGACGGAGCGGGCAACGTTTACGTTGCAGAGCGCGACGCAGGGCGCATCCGGAAAATCGAGTTGTCGTCTCAGGCGGTTTCGCTTTTCGCCGATGGACTCGCAAAACCCGCCGGCATCGCTTTCGACTCCAGCAACAATCTCTGGGTAGCGGAGTCAGGCGCTGGTCGAATCACTCGAATCGGCGCTGACGGGGCGAAGGCTGAGGTCGTGGGATCTTTCGGCTTCCCCGGGTTCCTCACGCTATCGGAGGACTCGGTCTATTTCACTGACCTTCGAAGTCCGCGCGTCTATCGGGCACCTCGCTAGAGCTTTCGAATTCGCATATTGCGGAACCACGCTTCAGTGCCGTGGTTCTGCAATTCGATCAAGCCTGGTTTTTTCTCGGCAAAGCCCTCGATGATCCGGAACTTGCTGCGCGCAACAGCCTGCTTCAGGGCATCCGATCCAAGCTCGTACTCGGCGATTTTCGAGCCGTTAAGCCAATGCTCCACGTGGTTGCCCTGCACGAGGATCCGGCTTTCGTTCCACTCGCCGACCGGCTGTGCCTTGTTCTCAGACGGGCCGATCAAATCGTAAAGCGCACCGGTGTTGTGTTCCGGGTGCTGCACCGCCGAGCTTGCGTCGTCAATGAGCTGATACTCGAATCCCGGCGGCTGCTTTTCGGCAACCGATCTTCCGCGGGCTAAACCCCATCCCAAAGCGGCCACCTGCAGACCCATGAAGACGCCGATGGCAAGCGCGATCCGATACGGCCACGCGTCCTTCAGCATGCCGGGACGCCAGATCAATCCAACCAGGAAGACCGCGAAGATGGCTCCTCCGATCCAGAGTCGCTGGTACCAGGGCTGCATGCCCGTCATGGTGTCCGGGTGAATGCGTCCGGGAACGCTCAAGTACTTGACCCCGGTGTTTCCGCCGGGAGCGATTCGCCATTCAAAGACCAGATCGAAGTTGTCGAACTGTGCCTCCGTAAAGAGTGATCCGCCGAGTTTGGGGCTGGCCAGATGCAAGACTCCGTTTTCGAACTTCCAGGCCTTGTCCGGAACCGCAACACCAATGCCTCCGGTCCAGTGCTTCGCGCTTGCTGGATCGGACAGGGACACCCAATGTTCGGGCTGTTCCACGGTTGTCAGCTGTTGCGGCTGAGCAAATAAGGGGACCAGCAGACAGCAAGCAGCAAGGAATGCAAATTTCATCGAGCGAACCTGATTGTACTAAGGAATCGCGGCGATGATTTCGAGCCCCAGATTCGCATCGAGGGATGGCAGACCTTCAAACAGAAGGAGAGTCGAGGCAGGCGGGTTTTCACGCGGGTAAAAGTCGAAGCGGATGCGGCGCGCGAGATCTCCCGCGCTTCGAGTGAGCGGGTAGAAATTCGCCATCACGGTGTGTTTGAGGTCGCTGCCAACGGTCTCGAGAGCCTTATCGGTGCGTTGAAAAGCGGTGCGAACATCGCCATCGTCGTTGCGAAACGCGAGCTGCAGGCTCGACATGGCGACCTTGTTCGTACGCACCAGCGCCAGGCGGGCGTACGCGTTCGG
>DASQVJ010000669.1:0-6097 GCA_035640835.1 Bryobacteraceae bacterium | reverse complement strand
GGATCCTGACCAAATAAAGGAAGCGCCAGGACAATCGAGGCCAGAATACGGCTAAGCACAAAAAAACGGAGACGGCCCGAAGACCGTCCCCGCAAGTGTATCAGGGTTCTCAGAATCTAGAAGGAGTAACGAATGCCCAGCTGGATAATTCGTCGGCCCACCTTGTAATCGGCATACCCGAACCGGCTATTCGACAACTGTCCGGCCGAATTGAAGTTCAATCGCAGGTTCTGGTCGCTGTTGATAAACGACCGATTCGGATGGTTCGGCAAGTTGTAAGCCGAGAACCGGAATTGCAGGTTCTGACGCTCCGTGAAGCGGAAGTTCTTAAACAGCGAGAGGTCGGTGTTGAAGAATCCAGGGCCGCGCATGTACGGCAGGATTGTCGGTCCATTGACACCGATCTGGCCGTTCGAGCCAGGAATCGGCGCCGCGAAGCAGGCCCCGTTCACGTATTGGTTCTTCTGCAGATTGGCTCGAGGATCGCACACTAGTCGAGGCATCAGCTTGATCGCGTTGGTGCCAACCACGTCCTGGCTATTCATGCTGCGCCCTTGATACGGCACGTTGGTGAAGAAGTTCGTCCCGTCACCACCTTGCGCCTGCTGCAGGTTCGCACCGCTGGCTGCCTGCACGATGCCCGAGATCTGCCATCCATTCGCCAATCCCTTTAGAAAGACGTTCGACGCCGACGGGATGTTCGGCAGCGTGTAGACGTAGCTCATTGCGAACACGTGTGTACGGTCGAACGGCAACGGTCCATAGTTCGCATCTCGATTCAGGTAGTTGATGGGGTTGTCGACGATGCCCATCGCTCTCGAGAAGGTGTACGACACCATGGTGTTCAATGCTCCCGTCTGCTTCGTTAGTGATGTCTGCAAGCTGTGATACCGCGAGTACCAATTGTGGCTGTTGATCTTTAATGCTTGATATTGGCTCAATGGTCGATACTTGTTCACGTCGCCCGTTGGATCGTTGATCATCGCTCCGAGCGGCACCAGGTTGATGTCCCGAGAATCCCCAAGATTCACGAGGTTCGAGCTTCGGTTGCCCACATACGAAACCTCCCACAAGGTGCGTCTCGGCAAGCGTTGCGATACGGTCATGCTCCACGAGTAAGTTGTCGGCTGACCATTGTCCGTGCCATCCACAGCTTCGCCATTAAATACCAGGCTGCCTGCCGATGTTGTCGCATCCACGTTGCGAAGGAACACACCGCCACTCAGGTTGGTCGAGCGCAGGCCCGCCGGCAAGTCCATCGATCCCGCCGCAAGCTGGGCATCATGCCAAACGAAGGTTCCGAAACCTCCGCGGAGAACCGTGTTGCCTTTGCCGAAGATATCCCAAGCAAAGCCGGCTCGAGGCGCTATAAACAGCGGCTTCGTCTTCCAACCCGCCAGAGGAACACTCTTATCGATCTTGTTCCACACGATCCCCGAGAAGTCGTTTGCCGAAGCATTCGGGTTGTACTTGGTCGGATCCCAGGTCGCAATACCGATGCCATTCCGGGCAGTCCATGGCTGCATATGTTGGAACCGAGCGCCATATTCGAGCGTGAGCCTCGGAGTCACCTTCCAGTTATCCTGCGCGTAGAAGCTGATCTCTTTCCATCCCATGTTGCGGACAATCGCGAGCGTGTTCTCGGTGTAGCTGTCCGCTGCTCCGCGAACCATATCCGCCAGCACATTGCCCGATGAAACGCTATTCGAGGGCGAGAAGACTATCGTTCCCGCCGAGGGACTATCGCCAGGCTGCTTGTTGATAATCTGGCCATAGTAGACGCCAAACTTGGCCGTGTGCGTGCTCCAAACCTTCGACAAATTGTCGGTGATGGTCACCAGGTGCTTCGTCGCAAATAGGACCGGATCGAATCCGCCCGTGAGGTACATGCCTGCAGTCGGACCATTCCAACTCAGGAAGCCAGGAATCTTGTCGTCTTGTTTGAAGATACCCTTGTACGGATAACCGACGCTGGCCTTGGTCATCTTCGCGTAGTCTGCATACGAGTTTGGAAAGTCGACAAACGTGTACCCGAACACGAACTCATTGGTCAGGGACGGGCTCAACACATTGGTAAGGTTTGTCGAAACAGAATCCGACCGATTCTTACCGTTGATCGGCGTCGGCAATGGAACAGCGCCGGCGTTTCGCCACCACAACTGGATCGGGAAAGGCTGCAACTCACTCTGAACGTTGTAGCGCACAAACAGCTTCGTGTTGTCGCTAATGTTGTAGTCCACGCGGCTCAGCGATTGCCACATGTTCTGATCCACTTCCAGCACCTTGATCCAGTTAAATCCGTTTCCAATGCCGGCAGGATCCGTGTTTGGCCTCGGCACCAGGCTCAGCAGCGATCGCATTCCAGGATCGATTTCCGACTGCGGAATGCGCCGGTTCGAATAGGTACCCGAAATATCGGCACCCGCGATCGGAGTCGCCTTGTTCAATGCATTCAAGTAAGCCGTATCGGTGAAATCGCCATTGAGCATCGCCTCCGTCGGCACAACCGAGCGCAACAGCCCTGTGTCAATCGTCTGCTTGTAATACTCAAACCCTGTAAAGAAGAACAGCTTGTCACGATTTCGGTTGAAGCCGGTCCCAGGAATGATCACAGGACCGCTCAGGCTGCCTCCCGGGAAAAAGAATTTATTCTGCGGACGCGGTGCGCCGTTCGCATTGTTCAGCGCGTCGTTCGAGTTCATCGAGTAGTGGCGCGCGTGGAGATATGCCGATCCATGGAAGTCGCGGCCGCCGGCCTTGGTGTGTGCACTCAACACCACAGGACCCTTGGTGTTCTCAGCCGAGAAGTTCGACTGTTGGACCTTTAATTCCTCAATGAACTCAGGATTCGGATTCACCGGTGAAGCGCAGTTGCATCCTGGGTCCGAGACATGCGCGCCATCCGCGGTGATGTCGAGAGCGCCGCTCCGCTGTCCGTTCGGTGAGAAATTGCCGATCGCGCTTTGCTTACCCCCGTCGCCATTGCCATTGATCCCGATTACTTCGCCGTTGAAACCTGGACGATTCTCGATGTTGGCGCCAATCGCAGTCATGCCCGGCAAGATCTTCACGAACTCCGCAGCGCTCCTCCCAACTACGCTGACGTCGTTCAACTGCTGCGAGCCAATCACCACCGATTTCTCGCCTGTGTCAACCGGCACCAAAACGTCCGATGCTGCGACAACCTGTACCTCAGTGCCTGTGGTGCCTACCTCCAGCGTGATCTCGCCCAACGTCCTTTTATCGCCGGCACCGAACGCCATCTTCTCCAATCGGTAGCTGCTGAATCCCGCCGCATCGATCGTCAATGTGTAAGAGCCCGCGAACACCGACTGAAACGAGAAGAACCCCTCGCCATTCGTCTCAGTCCTGCGGACGTCACCAGAGGCGTCGTTCGTCATCACCACTTTCGCGTTCGGAATGACGGCTCCGCTCTTATCAACCACGATGCCCGTCAGTGAACCAGTGAACTGCTGTGCGAATATTGGCGACGCCAACATTAGCGCGAGTAAGGTCATGGTCGTGAGCAGTCGAAAACACTGGATCATGTGCCGCGTGGACATAAACACCTCTCGTGGGTAGGAAGCAATATGTCGTCCTGGAATACGCAAGACGAACCGTTGGTTGCGAGTATATGAAGTAGTGTTTTCGTACTACAAGCGGGTTGGGGCTACCCGTCAGCCTGACTGGAAGTTACCAACTCTAAGCCCTTTAGATTGAACTGTGTTACAGCTTCGATCCAGGTGTTACAAATCACGCCTTTCCAGGTTTCTTTTCTTTTATGGCTTGGTGATATAGTTCTGTAACGGATCGGGTAAAGGGTCTCGATGTTGGAGCTTGACGAGGAATTGCAAAAATCCCAGCGCGCTGAGTTGGAAAGGGTGCTTGGTTCGGCGTCCTTTGCCCGAGCAGCGAGTCTGGGCCAGTTGCTTCGGTATCTCTGCGAAACGACCATCGACGGTCGCGGCGGCGAGATCAAAGAGTACAACATCGCCGTCGAAGCCCTCGGCAAGTCCCCCGACTTCGATCAAAAGAAGGACTCAATCGTCCGCGTCGAGGCCCACCGTCTTCGCAAGAGGCTCCGCCAGTTCTACGAACAGGAGGGCCAGGATCACGCAATTCAGATCGTGTTGCCCCCGGGCTGCTACGTCCCCCAGTTCGTAAAGCGTGACGAAGGAGTCGAGTCCGAGCCGGTCGACAGCTCCGTCGAGATACCGGTCGTGCTCCCTCCGCAGTCTCTACAACTACTGGAGGTGTCCGCGGCCCAGCGCCGCTCGTGGTGGCGCCCGATTGCGTTTGCGCTCGTGCTTGTCTTCCTCGTGGTCGCCACCGGTGTTGCCCTGAGCTTGAGGAACCGTCAGTCAGCCCCGCCGGCACCCGCGCCCGACGCCGTGCCCGCAGAGCTCGATGTTTTGGCCGTGCGCATCCGTGCCGGCGCAAGCTCTGATTCGGTCGACCTTCGAGGCCAGCGCTGGATGAGCGATCGTTACTCCACCGGTGGCGATGTACACTCCACCCTGAATCGAGTCGAGGGGACGGACAATCCTCTGCTTTATCAAACGTCACGCTTCGGCCACTTCTCTTACGACATCCCTCTCAAGCCCGGCTACTATGAGCTCAGCCTGCACTTCTCCGAGACCGAGTTCGGAGCCGGTACGCCGCGTGGCGCCGACGTCACTCGCACCTTCCATGTCATGGCGAACGGGCACGAAGTCTTGCATGACTTCGACATCATCACCGATGCAGGTGACGTCCACACCGCGGATATCCGCGTCTTCAAGAACGTCACGCCCGCATCTGACGGCAGACTCCACCTCGAGTTCCTGCCCGGCTCAAATCCCGCGATGGTGAACGCGATCGCGATCGTACCAGGTAGTCGCGGCCGCTTTCGGCCCATTCGAATGGTCTCGCGCCGTGAGCCTTACACCGACATCAACGGCCAAATCTGGACCGAAGACCGCTTCGCGTTCGGTGGCAAGCACGTGCGTAGAGTCGAAGGCATCGAGGGCACCGATGATCCCGATCTCTACCGCGGCGAACGGTATGGTCGCCTGACGTACGTGATCCCCGTGCCCACCGACAGCACGTACACGGTGATCTTCCACTTCGCCGAGACCTGGTGGGGCAAAAAAGGCGGAGGCGGCGTGGGCAGCCGCATTTTCGATCTTTTCTGCAACGGCGAAGCCCTTCTCCGCGAATTCGACGTCTTCAAGGAAGCCGGCGGCGATCATAAGGCGCTCCGTAAAGTGTTCCGCGGTCTTCGCCCCTCTCCTCAAGGCAAGCTTGTCTTCACGGCGATTCCCTCTCGCAACTACGCCTTCGTCAACGCCGTCGAAGTACTCGACGAAGCCACCGGCTCCGGAGAATAAAAACCCCGGCGCTCAATACTGTTAGTTGTCCCCAACAATAGTCGGTGTCAACGTTAGTTGTGCTCGACACCTTCTACTTTCCATGCTATTCCGAAAGAAGAAGGCGTTTTTACAAAAACATGAATAGACGAAGTTTCCTTGCAGCGCTTGCATCCACCCCTACCTGGCTCACAACCGCGAAAGCACAAAGCTCCACCCGCGAAATCGTTCTCCAGTACGACTTCGTCAACACAACCCACGGCTGGATCCCCGGTCTGTCCGATTACAGCCTTTCCGCCGCCATGCTCGACTTCCGCGCGGAGATTCGCCGCTTCCCCGAGAACTTCAACACGGATCTAACCGCCTACTACCTGAGCTCGCACAACACGCCGGATGACTTGTTCATGTTCATCAAGAAGGAACTGTCCACACGCGACGGCCTCGAGCCCAATCGCCGCTACGGCGCCTCCATCTACATCGGCTTTCTATCCAATGCACCGTCCGGCGGAGGCCCGGGAATCGGTGGATCCCCCGGTGCGTCGGTGTACTTGAAAGCTGGACTCACCCCAACCGAGCCCATCGCGATTCTCGAGAACGGCACCCGTGTCGGCATCAACCTCGACAAAGGTTCGCAAGCCCAGAGCGGTCGTGATGTTCAGGTGGTCAGCACGTTTGAGAACGGACAAGAACAACAGCAGAACCAGCCATACGTTTTCGTGGAACGAGTCCACCATCCCCCTCAGCCCGTC
>DASQVJ010000668.1:0-8288 GCA_035640835.1 Bryobacteraceae bacterium | reverse complement strand
GAATTGTCAATGGATGGTAGCCCTCGAACGTATATAATTGCCCAACGTTCGTAAGTGGGATGACCGACTTCGGTTCCCGTTTTCGCCTATCACTTTGATAGGTGCTAAGAGAGCGTGTCTGCGATGACGTACAAGATCGGGCGGTACGAGATTCAGGCCGAATTGGGTCGCGGCGGATTTGGCCAGGTTTTCCGTGCGTTTGACCCGACCGTCGGCCGTTCTGTCGCAGTCAAAATCCTCAACGCCGCTGGTGAGCCCGAACTCCTCTCCCGATTCCGAAACGAGGCCGCCGCAGCAGGCCAACTTCGCCACCCCAACATCGTCACCATTTTCGACTTCGGTGAACATGACGGCACGCCGTACATGGTCATGGAGTTGCTTGAGGGCGACGACCTCCATCGCGTCATTGCAACTCGCCGGCCGCTAACGCTCGTTCACAAGCTCGAGATCATGCGGCAGGTCGCCGACGGTCTCAACCACGCCCATATTCGCGGAATCGTTCACCGTGACGTTAAACCTGCGAACGTCATGCTTCTCAGCGAAGGCGGTATCAAGATCCTCGACTTCGGAATCGCACTCCTGACGCAAGCTGCGCGCTCGCGCGTCACCCCTCAGGGCAATATCATCGGGACGTTCCGTTACATGGCTCCGGAGCAGTTCGCTGGTGCCGCATCAGATCAGCTCAGCGACATCTTCGCTTACGGCCTGATGTTCTATGAGCTGCTAACGGGACAGCATCCGTTCGCGGGCAGCGAACCGGCTGCGGTGATGTACAACATCATGCACACGCCGCTTCGACCTCTTCGCCAACTCGAGGCTGCGTTTCCTGAAACGCTCGACCAGATCGTGCAGCGCACGCTGCAGAGGGATCGCGATGAGCGCTACCAGTCGCTCGAGGACGTCATCTTCGATCTCAACCCCGTGCTTCAGGAACTTCGACGGCAACGCGCCGACTCGCTTGTTACTGAAGCTCAGCAACTGGTAGCGAGAGAGCAGATCGAAGCTGCTAATTCGCTCATACGAGAAATCCTCGAGCTCGACTCATCGAACAAAACGGCCCGCAACCTTCGCGAGGTGATTCAACAACACGCTCAGCGCAAGTCGCTTCAGCCGCGCATCGATTCACTGGTGAAAACGGGTCAGCAGAATCTCGCCGCCCGTAATTATCAGGACGCTATCCAGAACCTGGAGTCGGCGCTGAGGCTTGATCAGTCCAATTCGCAAATCCGAGCGGTTCTCGAGCAAGCCAAGGCAATGTGGGAGCAGTCCCGCAAGGTCGATACGTTGCTCACCGAAGCCCGCCACGCCCTCCAGCAGCGCAATCTGACGGGCGCATACAAGAGCGCCAGCGAGGCCCTTCAGGCGGATCCGACGAACAACACGGCCGCTGCGATCGTTGCGCAGATCCGTGCGGAAATGGAGGCTCGCGAGCGTGAAAGGGTGCTTCGCGAGGGTCTCGAGAAAGCCACGGACCTGCTCCGCCGCCGCTCCTTCGACGAAGCCATCTCAACGCTCGCCGCACTGGCCGCAAACTATCCCGAAGCGCCGGAGGTCAAAGAGCTCACAGCACGGGCACAAGCCGAGAAGCAGGTTGCCCATCGTGAGGCGCAGTTGCGATCGGGTATCGATCAGGCACGTTCGCACATTCGCGCCAGCGAGTTCGAGCCGGCGATAAAACTGCTCGAACATCTTTCGTCCGAGTTTCCGGAAACGGCAGAGCTGCGTGAACTGCTGGCACATGCCCAGCGCGAACTCGCGCATCAACAGCGCGCCAACACTGTTCGACGTATTGAAGCAGAGGTGCAGAAGCTTTCGGAATCCGGACAACTCGCGCGCGCGGTAAAGCTCCTTGAAGAATCGGTAAAGCGCATCCCAGGCGAAGCGGCTCTCGCGAACCTGCTGCAATCAACCAGCATGCGCCTTCGCCGCGAGGAGGCGCTGAGCAAGCTCCTCGCCGACCTGAGGGGAATGCTCGACAAGGGTGATGCTGCGGCCGCACTTCCGATCGCAAGACGCGCCACAGCCGAGTTCCCCGAGTCCGCCGAGCTGAAGGATCTGACGGCGAGGGCGCAATCTCTCGTCACAGACTCCGAGCGCCGCGCGGCGGTCCGCAGAATTCTCGAAGAAACACAGACGCTTGCATCAATGGAGCGCTACGACCAGGCAATGCAGGCGATCCAGCAAGGCTTGTCTGCGTATCCGGACGACCCGGAGCTTCTTGCCGCACGCGCGCAAACCCGCGCTGCGATACCACATCCATCGCCACTCGAGGTGCACCCGCTCTCCACCTCGCAACCTGTTGCCATCACCACTACGGCACAGGTGATGCCCCCCAAAGGCCGGATTCCGATGTTCGCCGCTGGCGCTGCCGCGTTTGTCCTCATTGCCGGCGGGGCTATTTTTGTGCCGCGGTTGATTGCACCCTCAGGGCAGCAGAAAGCGTCAGCCCAAGTTAACCACGTCAACGTACCTCCCGCGCCCGTACAACAGTCTGGCGAAGCCACGAAGGAACGCTCTGCGGAACCGCCGGCGGCCCAGGCGAACGGCGAGACACCACCCGCGAATTCACCAGATACTCAGAATCCGGTTCCCGAGCCGGTCAAGCCTCAAGTCGATCCACGTGTACTCGCAGCGCGTGAGTGGGACAAAGTGCGCGCCACGGAGAACCCGGACGACTTGACGAAGTTCGCCCACAGATACCGCGGGACACCTCTGGCGGCCGAAGCCCTGTTCGTGCGCGAGCGTTTGATAGCTCGTCAGGCGGAAGCCCGCCTGCTCGAGGTCGCGGCAAACGAATGGAACGCGCTGGACAAGAACGATCCCGCCAAGCTGCGCGAATTCGGAGCCAGGTACGGTGCCACCGAATACGGAGCACGGGTTCAGAGTGAGTTGGCTCGCATCGAGCGTGAGCAGCAGTTTGCCGAGCAGAAGAGGCTTGAAGCACAGAAGCTCGCCGAGCAGAAGAAGCTGGAGGCACAACGTCTCGCTGAACAGCAGCAGCGCGAAGCCGCCGCGCGCACCGCCTCACCGGACCTGCAGGCGATTCGCGCAGTCATGGCCCGCTTCGCGTCCGCATTCTCGAGCAAGAACCTCGATGGAATCCGCGCAGCTTGGCCTAAGATTCCGAAAAACATTTCGAAGCGCTACAGCAACCAGTTCCGCGAGCCAGGAAGCTATGAAATGAGCTTCCGCCCCGTACAAGACCCTGTCGTGAACGGCGACTCTGCCAGCGCCATCTGCGAATTCAACACCGTGACGATCGCCAACGGCGCGCGCCTCCCCACCAACACCATCGTCCGCGTTACCTTCCGCAAAGACGGCGGCACCTGGGTGATTCAAACCATCAGTCAATAGCTGAGAACGCTTCATCCTTGGTCAGCGCCTGGCCGTCATTCACCGGGGGCGAGATGCGCGAAACAGGCGTTACAATGTGGACGGCCATGAACTATCACGAGCGAATCGTCAGGGATCAGCGCGTTGTCGGTGGCGAACCAGTGTTCAAGGGCACCCGAGTGACCTTGAGGACGGTTCTAGCCAGTCTGGCGGAAGGCGCCACCACGCCTGAGATTCTGGCCGATTTCCCGAGCCTTTCTGAAGAACACGTGCGGGCAGCCATCGCGTTTGCCGCTACATCGGCTCAGGAAGATCTCCCCCTAGCTGAGTTGCCCATCAAGCGGTGAAGCTCAAGCTCGACGAAATCTACCGGAGCGTTTGGTCGCCGAACTCCAGGAGCTAGGCCATGATGTTGATACCGTGCCCTCCGAGCACCTGGCAGGAAGGGACGACAACGAGGTGTGGCAAGCAGCCCAGGCTGCCGATCGGTTTCTAATCACGCAAGATCTGGATTTCTCTGACATGCGCCGGTTCACGCCTGGGAGCCATGCTGGATTACTGCTCGTCCGCCTCGCTCAGCCGGGTCGCGAGGCCCTGCTTGCGCGCGGTGCCATGCTCCTCGCGACGGAACCCATCGAGCAGGGGCGAGGCTGCTTAATCGTTGCAACCGACCACAAAGTGCGCATCAAACGCCCAGACTAAAACCGCTTTCGCGTGTCCACTGGCTCCGTTTCACCGCCCTTTGCGCTTCCGGTTCGCTTCCTGCTTATCGAACAAAGGCACGATTCGCTGTTCAATCCATTCGAATGCCGCTTCGAGCCCCTCCTCGAGGTAGACACGCCCGAGTTGCGCTTCTACTGCGGTAGGCTCGCCAAGCGCTGCCAGGAAGCGATTCGAGGTCATGCGAACGCACTTCTCGCCGTCGACGAAACCGTCCTGCCTCAGGATCCGCAGCCGCGCGTACAACGACAGTACGGCATCGCCGATCCACGCCTCAGCCCTGAGCTGTTCTACATCGTTCAACATGCAGGAACCGGGAATCTCTCCTTTGTCATCATGTTAGTAGGCCCCTACTCACATGAGCCGCTTTGCAAAGTTCGCCTGGTTTGTCCTTCTCTACAACTTGTTCGTGATCCTCTGGGGCGCGTACGTACGAGCTACCGGATCGGGCGCAGGGTGCGGCGAGCATTGGCCGCTCTGCAACGGGGTCGCGGTCCCGAGAAGCCCGCAACTAGCCACCATCATCGAGTTCACGCATAGACTCACGAGCGGTCTGTGCCTCGTACTTGTACTGTTCTTGGCGGCTTGGGCATGGAGAGCGTTCCCCAACGGAAGTCTGATTCGGCGTGGAGCTGCCTGGTCCGTGGCGCTCACTTTGACCGAGGCCCTGATCGGTGCCGGGCTCGTGCTACTCGGACACGTTGCCGCCAATCAGTCGGTCGCACGCGGATGGTCCCTCAGCCTGCACCTGGTGAACACGCTGCTTCTCATCTCTGCTCTCACCATCACGGCCTGGCTCGCAACACGTCCCGAACCGTCCGTTCCGATGGGAGTCTCGACGCAGCGTCTACGCTGGCTGTTCCTCGCGGTTGCGGCGCTCGTCCTCATCGTGGGAGTCAGTGGTGCGATCGCCGCCCTCGGCGATACGCTTTTCAAGACAACCTCATTGTCTGAAGGCATCCAGCAGGACTTGGATCCCGCCGCACACCCTTTTGTCCGGCTTCGCGTACTCCACCCGTTTCTCGCGTTAACAGCCGCAGGATGCCTCATCGGGTTAGCACTCTATCTCGTCGATCCGGACCGTTGGGGCAGCGTCGTTTCGAAATTGGCCTATACCCTCATCGGGATTACGATTCTCCAGACGATCTGGGGCGCGCTGAACATCATGCTGCTCGCGCCCGTTTGGCTTCAGCTCGTTCATTTACTTACGGCTGACGCCCTTTGGATCACCTTTGTGCTGCTCGGATTCGAAGCTGTTCGTCACCCCCACCGGCTGGTAGTCGAGCCGCAAAAGGGTGAGGCCAAAAGTTGGCTTCGTTTCGTCAAACAGACCTAGACAACAGCGCGGATGCGTTCGCAAAGGCCTCAGAGACGATCTTCTGCGCCTCAGCCTGAACTGCCTTAAGATGCTCGGGACCACGGAAGCTTTCGGCGTAGATCTTGTAGATCTCCTCCGTACCGGAAGGCCTTGCCGCGAACCAGGCGTTGTCAGTCGTCACCTTCAGTCCGCCGATCGGCTTGCCGTTGCCCGGAGCTCTCGTGAGGATCTGCCGGATCGGTTCCCCCGCAAGCTCCTTCGCACGGATGTCCTCGGGCGATAGCTTGCTGAGAATCTTCTTTTGAGCCAGCGTGGCCGGTGCATCCGTGCGAGCATAGGCGGGGTCGCCGAACTCTTCCGTTAGACTCTTGTAGACCTGCGAGGGATCTTTTCCCATCACGGCGGTGATCTCAGCCGACAGCAAGGCAGCGATCAGACCGTCCTTGTCCGTGCTCCACGCACCACCATCCCTGCGAAGGAACGATGCCCCCGCGCTCTCCTCACCGCC
This sequence comes from Bryobacteraceae bacterium, assembly GCA_035640835.1. Lineage (GTDB taxonomy): Bacteria > Acidobacteriota > Terriglobia > Bryobacterales > Bryobacteraceae > DASQVJ01. The sequence continues at coordinate 2,409 of DASQVJ010000668.1, read as the reverse complement.
GAACCCGAGTGCGCCACTCAGCAGGCCCTCGACGAACCACTTGAAGCCTACCGGCACCTCATACAAGGCACGCCCGATCTTGGCCGTCACTCGATCAATCATGCTGCTCGACACCAGAGTCTTACCCACCGCCGATCCCGCGTTCCATTGCGGGCGATGCGTGAAGAGGTAAAGCACACAAACAGCGAGGTAGTGATTCGGCTGCATCAGGCCGGCGCTCCGCGTTACGATGCCATGCCTGTCGTGATCGGTGTCGCAAGCAAACGCGATGTCGAACGTCTCTCGTTGTCCGATCAAAGCTCCCATCGCGTAAGGCGACGACGGATCCATGCGAATCTTGCCATCCCAATCGACGGTCATGAACGAGAAGGTCGGATCCACCTCGGTCCTGATCACGTCGAGATCCAGTCGATAAAAATCCGCGATCAACGGCCAATAGTAAGCGCCTGCTCCACCGAGCGGATCGACACCGAGCTTCAACCCGGCGCCACGCAGCACATCGAAATCGATCACCTCGCCAAGCTCACGGATATACGCACCCCGGAAGTCATGCGCATGTGTCGTCGACGATCGCCGTGCCTCGTCGAAACTGATCCTTTGGACTCCACGTAGGCCATTGGCGAGCAGCTCATTCGCTCGCGCCTCTATGGCAGAGGTAGCGTCGGTATCAGCAGGCCCGCCGTGGGACGGGTTGTACTTGAAGCCTCCGTCCTCAGGCGGATTGTGCGAAGGCGTAATCAGGATGCCGTCAGCAAGGCCCTCGCTGCGGCCGCGGTTGTAGTTGAGGATGGAGTGCGAGACCGCGGGGGTCGGCGTATACACCTCATCGCCTGCAATCATCGTGTGCACGCCATTCGCCGCGAGCACCTCGAGCGCAGTCTCCAGAGCAGGTCTCGAAAGAGCATGCGTGTCCATTCCCATGAACAGCGGCCCCGTGTAGCCTTGTGCCGCACGGTACTCGACGATTGCCTGCGTGATCGCCAGGATATGGTGCTCGTTGAAGGATCGTTTGAATGACGAGCCTCGATGGCCCGATGTGCCGAACGAGACTCGTTCCTCGAGAACACCTGGATCCGGCTTCTCGGCGTAATACGCATTCAGAAGCTTCGGTATCTGGACCAGCATGGAATCCGGCGGAAGCTTGCCTGCAAGTGGGCTGATGGACATGAAGGGGGCTCCTGAAGGCATCTTATGCGAAGGGCTTGCCTGAGCCGCAGCAAGCCCTCCATGTCACACGTTACAGGTTGCCTGCGAGCAACTGCGGACGTAGCGTGTTCAGGATCTGATTCGGATTCGTGATGGTCGGGTTGGTGGGCAACGAGAACGTCACGTTCACACGTGCGGTTCCGCCGGAGCGAAGCGAGGTCTCCTCGAGCGGAATGTACGTCGTGTTTCCAAGTTGACCCGCGCCAGTCGTAAGCGTGACGCCGGGCAAGGTGAGATAAAGGGGACCGGTGATGGTCGAGCTGCCTGTGTTCGTTAGCGTGATGGTGCCAGTCGCCGTGTTGTTCGAGCGGTTGATGGCGAAGCCAGCGAAGCTGATCGCAACATTCGAAGTCGCGTCGCCGGCCGAGTGCACTTCCCAAACTGCGGTCGTGCCACTGACTTCGTAGCCGACGATCAAGAGCGGTTTGCCCGTTGGGCTGTCGGCGGCAGGCACGAACGTCAGACCTTCGGGTCCGAGGTCGCCGCCCTTGTCCTGGGCCGGGCCTTCTGTGAATTTGCGGCCGCTGGCATAGCCAACGCGGACAGGCGCGGTCGGATTCGTGATGTCATAGACGAGGACGCCGCCGTCCCTTTCAAGACCGATGAAGGCGAGACGCTGCGGTCCGATGTTCCCGATCGCTGCGCCTTCGGGCTCAGGACCCTTATCGTCGCCACGGTTCTTGCGGGTGTTGTTGGTATGACTCACGTTAAAAGTGGCCGGCGACGTAGCCGCGAGGAAACGCTCAAACTCATCGGCACTGTCATAGACCTGGACACCATTTGCATCCCAGATGGAGAACGAGCGCGCACCGAAAGCATAGAGGCGATCGAAGTCGCCATCGCCGTCGATGTCACCAGTCTTGTTCGTCAAGTTGAGGCGGCCCAGGTTGGTGTTCGCCTTCAGCGTCGAGGCGTTCGGAAACGCGGTCGGGTCGAGCCTGTAAGCAGCGGCACCGAGGCGCACCGCTTCCGTGGCGAGGGTCCGGTGATGGCCGGTGCGATTGTAAGTCGCTTCATGTTTATGGAAGAGCCGATACAGCGTGGCCACGGAGGGGTTATCGAGAATACGGGTCACGGTAAACTTCAAACCGTTACAAGCAGGTTGAAGCATGAATCGAGAAGGCTTATCGTGGTTTGGGCCGCATCACGGCCAGGAGATCAAACCTCATGATGACGTTCGCAGATTCTCAGACCGGCAGAACT
>DASQVJ010000667.1:0-6041 GCA_035640835.1 Bryobacteraceae bacterium | reverse complement strand
TCGGTCCAACTATTCGGCGGGGCGGCGAGCCTGCCTAACCCCGAGACCGACGTTAAACCAGCGGCAGCTACGCAGACGGCGATTTTTGCCGGCGGTTGTTTCTGGTGCACCGAAGCGGTGTTCGAGGAACTGAAGGGCGTGAAGAGCGTGGTCTCCGGTTATGCCGGCGGCAAGAAGCAGGACGCCAACTATAAGGCCGTGAGCGCGGGCACCACGGAGCACGCCGAATCAATCAAGATCACGTTCGACCCCAAGGTGATCACGTATGGACAGTTGCTGCGCGTATTTTTTGAGACCGCGCATGATCCGACAACACTGAACCGCCAAGGTCCGGATTGGGGCAAGCAGTACCGTTCTGTAATCTTTTATGTGGACGATGAGCAGAAGAGGGTCGCCGAAGCTTACGTGGCGCAGTTGACCAAGGCCAAAGCCTTTCCAAAGCCGATCGTGACGCAGATTGTTCCCGGCCGCGAGTTTTTCCCAGCTGAGGACTACCACCAGGATTTCGTGAAGAACAATCCAGGGCATCCGTATGTGGTGGCGAATGCGATCCCCAAAATACAAAAGACCCGGAAGCAGTTTCCGGATCTCGTGAAGTCCGCGAAGTAAGTCTTAAGAAGAAGATGAGCCGCCACTCGGAAACAGGTGGCGGCTCTTGTCATTAAGGGAGAGGCTTGGTGGATGTCAGGAGTCGCTTACGCGAGATGAAGAGCAGGGCAGTCGCGCAAAGCAGCCACGTGGAGGCTTCCGGAACTTCGCTGGCATCTGAAGTCGGCTGAGTTGGTATTTGCGCCGCACCGACGACTCCGAAACTGATGTTGTCCAGTTTGGGGGTGCTGTTGTAGGGTGCGATGAATTCGATCAGATTGATATCCGAGTCCGTTGTGATACCGAAAAAGCTACGGGACGGGATTGCCTGGACAGGAACCGTTTCGGGGATGGTTGTGCCGTTCACGCGCACCGAGAAAGCTCCCACGGCGCCAGTCATCAGGTCGATGCCGAAGCTCGTGATGCCTACGGGCAGGGTGATCCGCCACTTGTTTTCCTGAGTCGGTCCACCACTTGCGCCGGCGAGGACGACCCCGGAGTTGAAGTTGTACCAGACCGAATCGTTGTTGTGGACTTCCATGGTCTGCGGCAGACCATTGATGATGGATTGGATGGTGACGCCGAGCACCGTCAGGCCGCCTGAGCCGATGTTGTAGGTGCTTCCGTTGTTCGGGGGTGTGTAACCGGGCAGTGCGGTGTCAAACGTAATGTCCTGCAGGCTGGAGCTGGCGGCGGCCCAGCCGGCTCGGTCAGTGTAGATCACCGTCGCACCGAAGGCGGTCTGTACGAAGCAAAGTGCGAAGGCAATCGAAACAAAATGGCGCTTAAACATACTCTTCCTCCTAGCCCTCGTGCGCATTCGCGCTGGGCTCGTCGCCGCTCAGAACAGCGGATTATTGGATTTCGCTTTGCAACTCGAAGGGAAAGTAGCTGGTAAGCGCCGGGAATCTCTACTGAAAAATCCTATTCCGGGGCTCGGAGGGATTTGGTAATGCGTTGTTTCCAGACCTGCGCTTCAGCAAGGATTCTTTTGCTGTCGAGGGTGAGCATTTGGCGGCTCTTCATAATTTGCTTCCCGTTGATGAACACATCGGAAACGTCGCTGGCTTTCAGGGCGAACACCATTTGGGAGTAGACGTCATAGAGCGGAACGGCATTGGGCTCCTGGAGGCTGATCGCGATCAGGTCCGCACGCTTGCCGGGCTCGAGGGAACCAATCTGCTTCTCCATTCCCAGAGCCTTCGCGCCGCCAATGGTTGCCATCTCGACAGCCACCTTGGCGGGCAAGGCTCGTGGGTCCATTTGCGACACTTTCTGCAGCTTTGAGGCGAGGTCCATTTCCTCAAACATGCTCACGTCGTTGTTGCTGCCCGCTACGCCATCCGTGCCGAGCCCTACGGCGACTCCCGCGGCGAGTAACTTCAAGACGGGCGCGATGCCGCTAGCAAGCTTCATGTTGCTCGAAGGGCAGTGCGCGACGCCGGTACCTCGTTTGGCAAGTAGAGCGATGTCTTCATCGCTGGTCCAGACTTCGTGCGCAGCCAGGGTGCGGCCGTTCAGCACTCCGAGTTGCTCGAGCAGCCCGGTCGGAGAAAGGTTTCGCTTGGCTCGCAGATCGTCGTTCTCTTTGCGGGTTTCGGAGACGTGGATCAAAACAGGCGCGCTGAAACGGTCGGCAAGCGTGCGCGTGGCTCGGAGCGTCTCGTCCGTGTTGGTATAGACCGCGTGAGGCGCGACGGCGGCGGTGATTAGCGGATGGTTTCGAAATTGGGTGAGGTACTTTTCGGCTCGAGCGAGCCCTTGGGCGGCGTTTTTCGCATCGGCCACTGGGAATTGAATGATCGTTTGACCGAGGACTCCGCGCATTCCGGCCTTGGCGGTTTCGTCAGCGATGACTTCCTCGAAGTAGTACATGTCGGCGTACGTCGTAGTGCCGCCACGGAGCATTTCAAGGCAGGCGAGACGGGTACCGGCGCGAACGAATTCCGGGGAAACGTTCTTGGCTTCTGCGGGAAAAATGTACTTCTGAAGCCAGTCCTGCAGATTCAGGTCGTCAGCAATTCCGCGGAAGAGGGACATCGGCGCGTGCGTGTGCGTGTTGATCAAACCTGGCGCGAGGATGGCGTCACCGGAGGCGAGGGTCTGGCGGGGCTTGTAGGACTTCCTGAGGTCAGCTTCGGGGCCGACGGCGAGGATGGAGTCGCCGCGTACGGCGACCGCGCCGTCGGTGATCACGCGTCGTCGTGCGTCCATGGTGACCACGTAGCGCGCGGTGATGAGCCAATCGGCGGCCTCCTGGGCGATGCAGGACGCGGTGAGTAAGAAGATGAAGAATCTAAGCCAAGGAGTCATGATCAAAGGCTCGCGGCAATAGGTCCGCAATGCGCAGGACTTCCTGGACGCCTTGCGGATTTACGAGCAGAATCTCGAGGTTCTGACCGCCGAACTCCCAGAGTAATTGACGGCATGCGCCGCATGGCGGCGTTGGTTTCGATGCGTCGGTGGCGATCGCGATACGGCGGAAGTTTCGCGCGCCTTCGGATAGTGCCTTAAAGAGTGCGACACGTTCGGCGCACATGGTCAGGCCGTAAGAAGCGTTCTCGATGTTGCAGCCAGTGTGGATGGTGCCGTTATCTTCCTCGAGCGCTGCTCCCACGCTAAACCCTGAGTAGCGCGCGATGGCTCGGGACTTGGCGGCCAGCGCTGCAATCGTGAGTTCGTCCATCAGCTGACCAAGCGGGGGATTACGTTGCGGAGGAGTTGGATCAGGGTCCCACGAACCCGCTCGCCAGTCTCTAGCACCTCTTCATGGCTGATTTTTTGAAACGTGATGCCGGCAGCCATGTTGGTGACACAGGAGATCGCGAGTACCTTCATGCCCATGTGATTGGCGACGATGACCTCGGGCACGGTCGACATGCCGACGAGGTCGGCGCCGATGGTTCGAAGGAATCGGATTTCCGCAGGAGTTTCGTAGCTCGGGCCCTGCATGGCGGCATAGACGCCTTCTTCCAAAACGAAGCCAAGATTGGCAGCGACGTCGATCGCGATTCGACGGTACTCCTTTGAGTAGGCTTCCGTCATGTCGGGGAAGCGTGGCCCGAAGTCGTCCTCGTTGGCACCAACTAACGGATTTGAGCCTTGCAAATTGATGTGATCGGAGATGAGCACCAGCGCTCCGGCGCTATAGGCGAAGTTTATGCCTCCGGCGGCATTCGTCAGCACGAGCGATTCGACGCCCAGCATCCTCATGACCCGGATGCCATAGGTGACGCGGGCGGGGGAGTAGCCCTCGTATAAGTGAGCGCGGCCCGCCAGCACTGCTGTCGGAACGCCGTCGATCATCCCGAATACGAGCTTACCTGCGTGTCCGACGGCGGTTGAGCGCGGCCAACCAGGAATCTCGGAGTAGGGAATGACGACCGGTGAGTCCAGTTCGCCGGCGAACGCACCAAGGCCGCTTCCCAAAACCACAGCGACCTTGGGAGTGATAGAGATTCGTTCTTGAATGAACTTCTTCGATTGTTGGAACATCAGAGCAACATCCCCGCGATGCAGGCCGACATGAAGTTCGCCATGGTTCCTGCTGCGACGGCCCGTAGACCGAACCTGGCGAGATCCGATTTGCGTGTCGGAGCCAAGGCCCCGATGCCTCCGATCTGGATTGCGATCGAACTGAGGTTCGCGAAACCGCACAGCGCATAAGTCGCGATGACAAACGATCGGGGATCGAGTTGATCTTTGACAGGGCCGAGTTTTAAAAACGCGACAAACTCATTGAGCACAAGCCTGGTGCCGAGCAGGTTGCCGATGGTGGCGCAGTCATTCCACGCGACGCCGAGCATCCAGGCGACGGGAGCGAACAGCATTCCGAACACTGTTTCGAGCGATTGCGGAAACCATCCCATGCCCGGAAGACTGTGGACGTATCCGAAGACTCCATTCATCATCGCGATCAAGGCAAGGAATGCGATCAACATGCCACCGATGTTGAGAGCGAGTTGCAGGCCATCTCCAGCGCCTCGAGCCGCCGCGTCGATCAGATTGACGCCGGGTTTTTCGACGTGGACGCGAACGTTGCCTGCGGTCTCCGGCTGCTCTACCTCCGGCAGCATCACCTTTGCCAGCATGATGGTAGCAGGAGCGGTCATGATCACGGCAGTCAGTAGGTGCTTTATATCGACCCCGGCGATCTTGACATATGCGGCCATCACGGCTCCGGAAACATGCGCCATACCGCTGGTCATTACGGTGAACAGCTCGGATTGGGTAAGGTTCGGCAGGAATGGCCGGATGGTGAGTGGAGCCTCGGTTTGCCCCATGAAGATGCTGGCCGCCACGTTCGTCGACTCGGCTCCGCTGGCGCCCATGACGCGCTGCATCACCACTGCCATGGCGCGCACGACATGTTGCATAATCCCGATCTGGTAAAGAATGCCGAAGAGTGAGGCAATGAAGATGACGATCGGCAGGACCTGAAACGCGAAAAGCACGCCGAAGGGTCCACCTTTGGTGCCAAGAGGACCGAAGAGGAACTGGCTTCCGACCTCGGCATAATCAAGCAAGGCGTTTACGGCAACGCTGGCCGCTTGAAACAGGTAGCCAAAGCCTGTTTTTAAAACCAGAAAGGCAAAGGCAAACTGAAGTCCGAGACCCCACAAGATCACCCGAGGCCGGATCGCTTTCTTGTGAGGAGACACAAGAAAGGCAACAGCGACGATCACCACCAGGCCAATCAGCCCTGTGAAGCGCCCCATCAAAAGCGCGCCTAGCTGCTCACTACTTCCAGGATCAGATTACGTTCGTCAGGGGGCGTAGCAGAGATGCGGAAGGCGTCTTCCACCATCTGTGCGGCTTCGTCCAGGCGTTCTTCATTGGTGTAGTAAATGCGGCAGAGCACACCGCCTGCGTCCACCTTCTGGCCGATCTTGGCTTCCAGGATGACACCGACTGCCGGATCGATTGTGTCTTCGCGGCGGTCCCGTCCGGCGCCGATCATCGACGATGCAAGTCCGATGTACTCGGCTTCGATCGCGGTGATGTAGCCCGATCGAGGACAGTAGATTTCGCGCGCGCCGGTAGCATTCGGCAGCAGCTCGAAACGATCGAGAACTTGAGGATTGCCGCCTTGAGCCGTAATGACTTCCTTGAACTTGCGATAGCCCGAGCCATCGAGCAGCTTGGCTTGGGCAAGTTCCCGAGCTTCTTCCAGGGTCTTGGTGACCTTGCCCAGGAAGATCATCCGCGCGGCGAGTTCGAGTGAGATGCGCGTCAGGTCGACAGGCCCGGCGTTCTGTAATGTCTGCGAAACCTCCATCACCTCGAGGGCATTGCCGACTGCGTAGCCCAGAGGTTGGTTCATATCTGTGATCAGCGCCTGGACACGTTTGTCCATGCGCCGCCCGATGCCCACCATCATCTGTGCAAGGCGGCGTGCGTCCACCTGCTTCTTCATGAAGGCACCGCTGCCGACCTTCACGTCGAGCACGAGC
>DASQVJ010000666.1:0-6177 GCA_035640835.1 Bryobacteraceae bacterium | reverse complement strand
CGCCATTGCCGGCGGCGTTCAAAACGTTGTGATTGCCCCGGGTGCTCAACCGGGCATCGTTTCCCGATTAGAACAAGGTGGAGAGGCTGGCACAAGATTGTTGCCGGAGGGAGGTGTCGTTCGTCATGCGTAATGTTCTGGAGATCCCTGAGTTGATTGAAACTCCCGTCGCGAACGCGGAGGAACTCGAGATCCGTAAGGCGAACATGAGCGACATCGCTCCGATCATCGAACTGATCAATGCGTACGCCGAGCAGGGCATCATGCTGCCGCGTACCGAGTTCGAGATGTCGGAGAACATCCGCGACTTTACGGTCATCTACGCCGGTGATCGCCTGGTAGCTTGCGGAGCTCTCCACTTCTACAGCCCGACATCCGGTGAAGTGCGCTCGCTGGCAGTTCGCCAGGATGCGAAACGAGGCGGCCTTGGCCGTCTCGTGATTCAGGCACTCGAGGCCGAGGCACACGATTTCGGTTTGCATTCGATTTTTGCCTTTACTTATGTCACCGGCTTCTTCAGCAAGATGGGTTTTGAGGAAGTCGAGCGCGGCGAGCTTCCACTAAAAGCATGGAAGGACTGTCTTCGCTGCCCTAAATTTCAGAGCTGCGACGAAGTCGCAGTAGTCAAATACCTCGCTCCGGCTTACCTACGGCACCACGCGCAGGAGCCCCTTCCGGACGGTCCCGTACAGTTCCCGATCCTGCGCCAATGATGCGCCATTTGGCGCAGTTCTAGCGGGTTGTTAGGCGGTTCAGAAGTAACGTTCGTACATAAACGTACACAATTGACGTAACCCGTTGAGAATAGAGCTAGGATTTTTCTGAATATTTTTTTGAGAAAAGTGGTACGCTTGCTCCACTTAACTGTCGAACCGGTAGTTGCCGCTGAGCCGAACCGGTCTGGGAGTCTGAATGAGAGCGCTTACCATGGACATCCGCCAATCGGGAGGCAGAATTCTCTGCTGCACTATTTTCCGTCCTGGCGGTAAGAAACTTCTGGCCAAGGGTCATCTGCTAAGCGAGGAAGACATTCGCATGTTAGAAGGCGAGGGTCTTCAGCAAGTTTGGGTGACTGAATTGGAGGAAGGCGAAATCGGAGAGGACGAAGCCGTGATGGCCGTCGCAACCGAAATGGGTTGTGGCTGCCTGGAAGTTCGTTCCGCCGCTGGAGGCCGAGCCAACCTGTTCGCCACGGAAGACTGTTGTGTACTGGTCGACGACGAATTGCTGAAGCAGATCAACTGCACAGCCAGCGTCGCCATCGCAACCACCATGAATCTGAACTATGCCAAAGCCGGACAACGGATCGCGACCGTCAAGAGCGCGCCGTTTGCGGTGGCACAGTCTCAGCTGGAAGCGATCTTTTCCATCATGCGGGAGCGCGGGCCGATTCTGCAGGCCCGTCCTATCAAGCGTCCCACCGTCGGGGTGCTGTACTCCGACCTCGTTTGCGGAGACCGCGCCCGCCAGCTATTTGAGAACATCGTGCTGCAGCGCCTGGAGCGATTCGGTGCCAGCCAGAACTATGCGCTTGCTTGCGTCGAGGAGGACGAGCAGGTGCTCCGTGCCTTGGCCCACCTCTATCGCATGAAGCCGACTCTGATCCTGCTTGCCTCTACCACAGCACCGGCCGGCCCCGAAGACGTCCTGGGCCGCGCCCTGGAGCGCTTCGGCTGCCACCTCGAGCGGTTCCTGGCACCCGTGGAACCCGGAAATCTGCTGATGTTGCACTACAAAGATGACGTTCCAATCATTTCCGCCCCAGGTTGTTTCCGTTCTGCGAAGGCGAATGTGGTAGATTTGATTCTTCCTGCAGCATTGGCGAAGTACCGAGTCTCGGGGTGGGAGATTGCCTCCCTGGGACACGGGGGCCTTTTAATTTAGGACTTTGATCTCCTCCACTACCACACGCTGCACCTCCGAGCGGCATGTGGGATTACGCTGAAGCCGGGTGCCTGACCAGTACCCGGCCCTTTTTCTTGCCCGGCCGTGTTGACAAGCGTCCGTCGCCCGAGAAATCCTCAAGAAACAGATGAAGATCCGCAGCATCGATTCTTTTCTGCTTTCTTCCCCGTTCGATCCGCCGATCCAACTCCCGTACTTCGGTGGAGATCGGACACTCTATAAACGAGACGCAATGCTCATCCGCGTCGAAGCCGACAACGGCCTGGTGGGTTGGGCGCCGGGGCAGCCTACGGAGCATACGAAACAAGTAATCGACCAGGTGATCGAACCCTTTCTCACCGATCATCACATCGGCGATCCCGATGCTCTGCGCATCCTGTTCCTGCGCGGCCCAGGTAAGGATCACCAGGTGGCTCGAATCTACTGCTCCGTGGAACTGGCCTTCTACGACCTGCTCGGGAAAGCCCACGCGGCGCCTGTAAGCGAGTTCATAGGTGGTCGCATTCGAGACCGCATCCGAGTGTACGGCAGTGCCGGTATGTACATGTCGCCCGAAGCCTACGCCGACGAGGCGGCGGCAATCGCGGGCCTCGGATTTCGAGCTTACAAAATGCGTCCAGCCGCCGGACCCGAAGAGGACCTCCGGACCATCCAACTGATCCGCAAGGCTATGGGGCAAAAGGTCGACATAATGGTGGATGCCCACACCTGGTGGCGCATGGGCGACAAAAGCTACAGTCCACGAGAAGTGGAAGATCTCGCGCGAGCCTTCGGAGATCTCGAGGTCGCCTGGCTCGAAGAGCCTCTGCCTCCGCACGATCACGAAGCCTACCGAAGGCTCAAAGACATGAACCTGCTCCCCATCGCCGCGGGAGAGCACGAACCAAACGACGAGCAGTATCTCGACCTCATCCTCACCAACTCCGTGGATTACGTGCAGATGGACATCGTGTGCCAGGGTGGCTATCCCACGGGCCGGCGGATTCTACCTGAGATCGAGCAGGCCGGCCTCCGATTTGCGTTCCACAGCTTTGGAACGGCTCTCGAAGTACTGGCGGCGGCGCACCTCGGCATCTGCTATCCCGAGACCCTGGTCGATTGGCTCGAGTACCCGTGCTACCGAACACCGGTCAGCAGCGGCATGTACCCCTTCCCGCTTGCAGCCGACGTTCTCAAAGAGCCGCTGAACCTCGAGCACGGCGAGTTGGTGGTGCCTCGCGAGCCTGGCTGGGGGATGGACATCAACGAGAAGGCGATCGAACAGTATCCCTGGATCCCCGGACCTTGGTCCACGTTCCGGCTTCATTCGCCCGCACAGACCTTCGAAGTCACCGGCGACCACTCTTACCTAGGACGTCAGCCATGATTCCCGTGCTCGCCGGAGCCGCCGTCCTCTCGGCGGCGGGCGTGTTTGCCTATGGCGTTCGTCACCCGGCTTCCACGCTCTTCGCGCCGTCGGTTCATCGCGGTCCGAAGACCCGGCGGGCCATCGCCCTGACCTTCGATGATGGCCCTACGCCAATGACTCCGAAGCTGCTGGAGATCCTGACAAAGCACGGGGCCAGAGCGACCTTCTTTCAATGCGGTGCCCAGGTGGAACGCAATCCGCAAATCGCACGAGAAATCGCGAGCCTCGGCTTCGAGATCGCGAATCACACGCAGACTCACCCGGCGTTCTACTTCAAAGCTCCAGCCTTCATGCGCGACGAAGTGGCACGAGCACAACGCGCGATCGAACAGACGATCGGCCAGTCCCCGCGATGGTTCCGTCCTCCATACGGTATCCGATGGCCCGGCCTCGGCGAAGTCCTGCGCCAGCATCACCTGCAAGGGGTTATGTGGACAGTCATCGGTCACGACTGGCGCCTCGATGCCAAGGCTGTTGCCGAACGAGTGCGGTCGGATATCGGACCCGGTTCCATCGTGTGCCTGCACGATGGAAGGGGACTCGCCGAAAGCCCCGACATCACGAGTACAATTGAGGCTACTCGAGTGCTGGTCCCCGAGCTGCTGCAGCACGGCTTCCGTCTCGAAACAGTTAGCGATCTCCTATGTCCGACGAACTGATGGCGCGAGTCATTCGCGTAATTGCCGAGACCCAAAGGATCTCTCCCGACACCATACGCCCTGAAAGTACCTTCGAGGAGCTGAAAATCGATTCGCTCGATGGGATCAATATCCTCTTTGCGCTTGAGAACGAATTCAATATCAACATTCCGGATGACGCGGCAAAGCAGGTGCGCAGCATCCAGGAACTCGCAGAAGGCGTTGAGAAGTTGAGCCAGACTGCCAGTGCCTGATCGACGAGTCGCTATCACGGGTCTCGGCGTCATTTCCGCTTTAGGGCCGACTCGCGAGCACTTCGCCGAATCGATATTTTGCGGTCGAAGCGGCATCCGCCCCATGACGTCGGTCGATCGGACGCAGTTCCGATTTCAGAACGCCGCCGAGGTCCAAGGCTACAGGCCAACCGAGCACTTCGACGAAAAATACCTGACCTATGTGGACCGCTTCGCGCAGTTCGCTTTGGTTGCTGCACGCGAAGCACTGAAGGATTCCGCGCTCGATGTCCGCGCGATACCTGAGCAGACTGCGATCGTCACGGGCTCTTGCGTCGGCGGCCAATCCTCAATGGACGACGGCTTCGTCGAAATGTACAAAAAGGGTCTGCCGCGCGTGAATCCCATGATGATCGCGCGTGTCATGAGCAACGCAGGCGCCAGCCACATTTCGATGGAATTCGGCATTACCGGCCCCGCGTACTCAGTCTCAACTGCCTGCGCCTCGGCGACTCACGCCATAGGACAAGCCTTCCAGATGGTGCGCTCCGGACAGGTTGAGGCTGCCGTGACCGGAGGGTGCGAATCAGTCTTCAGCTTCGGATTCCTCAAGGCTTGGGAGGCGATGCGCGTCGTTGCACCGGATACCTGCCGTCCGTTCTCGAAGGATCGCAAAGGGATGATCCTCGGCGAAGGCGCCGCGATGTTTGTCCTCGAGCCCCTCGAGGCGGCGCAAGCCCGCGGTGCTCAAATCTATGCGGAAGTCTGTGGCAGCGGCATGTCCTCGGACGCTCACCACATCACGCAGCCATCTTCGGACGGCGCGGCACTCGCAATGAAGCTCGCATTGCAGGACGCTCGCGTGCCTGCCGAAGCTGTCGGCTACATCAACGCGCACGGAACGGGAACCCAGGCAAACGACCCCACTGAGACCGCCGCCATCCGCAAAGTTTTCGGGGCCTCTGTGTCGAAGCTTGCGGTTAGCTCAACCAAATCGATGCACGGTCATGCGCTCGGGGCGGCCGGCGCGCTGGAGGCTGCTGCCGCCGTGCTTGCGCTTCAGCGCGGCGTGTTACCTCCCACAGCCAACTACACGGAACCCGATCCGGAATGCGACCTGGACGTGATCCCGAATCACGCGCGACAGTTGGCGGTCGAGTACGCTCTCTCCAACTCTTTTGCATTCGGCGGACTCAACGCGGTACTCGTCTTCAAATCTGCAGCGCGTCCTTAAGAGCCTTCACCCGATCCCGCGCGACCGACAGCTCGGTGTTCGCGTCGTCTTTCAGCCGCAGGATCATCCGGCCCGCGAAGAAGTTGTAGAGCTCGTGCACGTACTGAATGTTCACGATCGTCGATCGATGGATTCGCACGAACTTCCTGGGATCGAGCTTTGACTCCAATTCTGCGATCGTCTGATCCACGGCGTAGTTTCTTCTTGGGCGTCGCCGCGAACGTCAGCTTCTCCTTTGCGAAGATGTGCGTCACTCGAGCCAGCTCTATGAACTCCACTTTGTCGCCGACCTTGGAAGCCAGCCGGTCCGGATACGCGAGAGTCGCCGACGGCAATGAAGCCGCGATCTGTCTTAACAGCGCCTGCAAATCCGGCCTCGGCCCCGCGCCGGCTGATAAACGTTCGAGCTTCGCAAGCGCTCGATCCAGCTTCTGCGGCTCCACCGGTTTCAGCAGGTAATCGATCGAGTTCACCTCGAACGCCTGCAGTGCGTATTGGTTATAAGCTGTCGTGAACACCACCAGCGGCTGGCGCTTCAAGCTTTCGAGCAGTTTGAAACCACTCCACTCCGGCATCTCGATATCCAGAAACAGCACATCGGGCGCGAGTTCGTCGATCTCGGCAGCCGCCAATACCGGATCACTCTGCTCGCCCACGATCTCCAGCCGGCCCTCCAGCATTCGATGCAGACGAGCGAGCGCGAGAGGCTCATCATCCACCAGGTATGCTCTCACGTGCTCGCCACAACTTTCAGAGGTT
>DASQVJ010000665.1:0-6232 GCA_035640835.1 Bryobacteraceae bacterium | reverse complement strand
TCGTCCCCGTCGCCCGATCCAGTGCATTCTTCGCCTGAATATAGTCCGTCGACGCCGCAATCTCCGCAAACCGCGCATTCGCCAAATCGCGCTGATACTGAATCACCACGTAGTTCGTCGACACCCCGACCGCGTACTTCGTCCGCTCCGCCTCCAGCGCCTCTTCCTGAAACCGCCGAGCCTCCCGCGCAGCTTCAAACGCCGCCCTCGCTTGTTCGAGCGCCGTCAGCGCATTCACGACATCCACGCGCATCTGCTTCTCGAGCAGCCGCAGCCGCAACTCACTCTGCCTCTTGATCAACTGATCCCGCGCATAATCCGACCTGGCCGCGCGATTCCGAATCGGAATCGTTAAACGCAATTCCGCACCATAGTCGGGAAAGCGCCCCAGAAACAGCTGCGAGAATCCTGTCCCCAGCCCGCCGATGAAATCCGGATTCGGCTCCCGGATCACATTCGTTGCTCCGCCCGTGGTCAGCGGGGGCAACGCATTCACGCTACCGGACAGCGCGTTCGTCCGGCCGCTCACGACCAGATCAAGCGATGGCAGCAGCGCATTCCGGCTTCCCGTCAGCGATATTCCCGCGTTCTCGATCTGCAACTGCGCCTGCGCGATATCCGGACGACTCTGCCTTGCCCGCTGGATCAAGTCCTGGATCGGCTCTACCGGCTGCGCCGCGGGCTCACGAACCGTGTCCGAAGGAACCACCCGCAACGTCCGCAGAAACGCGTCATCCACTGTTCCTCGTGTCAGATAATCCTTGAGCACCGTCTCCTGTTGCAGCACTCGAGTCTGCGACAACGTCAGATCCCGGCGAGCCTGCGCCACCTCAGCCCGCGTCCGCACCAGCTCGATCCGCGCCAGCACACCCACGCGCTCCTGCTCCACGTTCTCCGCCAGCAGCCTCTCGGCCAACTCGAGAGTTCGCCTGCGCACCGACACGTCTTCGTTCAGCGCAACCAGGTCCCAATACAACCGGGCCGCCGTATAAGCGGTCGTCATCAACTGCTGCTCGAACGCATACCCGGCAACATTCCTGTTGTTTTCCGCGATCCGAATGAACCGCCGATTTACACCAAACCCAAAGCCCTGCAACAACGGCTGCGAGAAATTCAGCGCCAGACCCGCCGTGTGGCTTGGATTGATGTCCTGCCGCCGGTTATTCGCCGACACCCGATTCACGTCATAGCCGAAAAACAGCGAGCCCCCGGTCGCGAAACCTTGCTGCAATCCCAAATTGCCCGGCACACTGGTGCTCGTCAGCGCATCCGTGCCCGTGATGAACGTGGTCGTCTGTGGCCGGTTGATTCGATTCCAGCCCAGCGAGCCCACGATCGCCGGATCGAAACTCGGCACTGCGGGACCCGTCGATAGGCTACCCACCGAACCCTGGACCCCTACAGCTCCTCCGCCGGACTGCTGAAAATTCGCCGCGTTCTGCCCCCCGAGCGTCGCAGAGCCCGCCGACACCGAGCCCGTCAGGTTCGACTCAGAGCCCCTTGTCGCGCCCACACCCGACGGCCCTTCCTGCACGCTCGTCGAGACTCCGCGAATCACACCGCCTGCGCGCGCCCGCAACAGGTCAGCTTCCGCAATTCGCGGCGTCAGCCGTTGCACCTCGACATCGAGATTGTTCTCGAGCGCCAGTGCAATCGCATCGCGAACCGTCAGGTAGAGGTTGCCCGCTCGCACCAGATCCGCCATACGAGGCGAGTCCTGCAGAATCGTAGCCTCAATCGGCACCGCTCGATAGTTCTCGGTGAGGCCCCGAAAACCACCTTCATGACTCCGCCTCTCCACTGGCGGAACACTGAGCGCCGGCGGCGTTGGCTGAGCCGAACAAATTACAGGCGAAAGCAAAAACAAGAAACCAAGGCACACATACCGCATGGTTCAATGATCGTTTAAGTGACATGAACCGTGCAATTCTGTGGACCTCGTCCGACCGCCCAGCCCGTCCCTTAACGTACGGCAACCAGCCGAAAGTTCACCGGATTCCCATCTTCCCGCGGAGCCTTGGGAGTTCCCACCACCCAGTCACCGGGAATCACCACCAACTTCGAACTCGGTCCCCACGGGGCAGGGAACACCTGTATTTCAAGCACGTCGTTGTTCGTCGCCATCTCGGCCGCCTTCTCCGGCGTCACATAGCCGATGATCCGAACACTTCCGTCCTGAGCCTTGTGAACCTCGAACGAATGATATTTCTCCATCGCGAACAAGGGCGATTCCGCTCCCGGCGAATAGGTGAATCCGTAGACTCCGGCCGGCAAATGCAGAACGCCTGTTCCCTCTTCTTCGTTCGTGATCAGGCGCACACCGTGGCGCGCGCGCAGCTCCGTTCGGTCGCTCGCTGATGGCGACGCCTGGGGTTGCACAGTTTCCATATTCAACTAGGGTAGCTTTTTCGACCTGAAAGGCGAAACACTGCAGCTTCGCCACTAGTCCGATTTGCGAACGGAATCACCACATTTTCGAAACATCCGTGCGCACAGGAGAAAGGGTATGGCAAAAGTGGAAACGCTTCACGATCTCTTCGTGGAGGAACTCAAGGACATTTATCATGCCGAAAAGCAACTCTTGAAGGCCTTGCCCAAAATGGCAAAGGCGTCTGAGTCGCAGGAACTGAAGGAAGCCTTCCAGCAGCACCTCGAAGAAACCAGGAATCAGGTTACCCGAATCGAACAGGTCTTCGAGGAAGTCGGCGCGAAAGCAAAGGCGAAGCCCTGCGCCGGTATGCAAGGCCTCATCGCCGAGGGTCAGGAGGTCATGTCTGAAAACACCCAGGATGCCCTTTACGACCTCGGTCTGATCGGTGCCGGCCGCCGTGTCGAGCACTATGAAATCGCCGCCTATTCCGGCGTGATTGCGATGGCCAAGCAACTGGGTCACACCGGGGCGCTGGAATTGCTGCAGGAAAACCTTTCGGAAGAAGAAGCTACCGACAAAAAGCTCATGCAACTCTCGAAAGGTATGATCAAGCGTGCTCCGATGCAGGAGGAGTATGATGAGGAGGAAGGCGTTGCCGAAGACGCCGAACAGGAAGAAGAAGACGTAACTGTCTAGTCAAAGCCTTTGGGAGGGGCGATGGCCTCGACTGTTTGGAAGGGATACATCGCATTTGGACTTGTCTCGATTCCCGTGCGGCTGTTCGCAGCCGCCCGGGACGAGCGTGTCAGTTTCAACCAAATCCACGAACCCTGTTCCAGCCGGATCAAACAGCAGCTTTACTGCCCCACCTGCGATCGCACCGTCGAGCGAAGCGAGATCAAACGCGGCTACCCCATTGCCAAAGAAGAATACGTGCTTGTTGAGGACGAGGAGATCAAAAAGATCGCCCCTGCTTCTTCCGAGACGATGGAGATCAAGCAGTTCGTCAAAATGGACGAAATCGATCCCATCTACTTCGACGCTTCCTACTATTGCGTGCCCGAAGAACCCGGCCGTCGCGCCTATCAGCTTTTGTTGAGCGCGATGGAGCGGATGAAGTACGTCGCGCTCGCCCAGGTTGGCATGCACCAACGCGAGTTCACGGTCGTGATCCGCCCGTATGCTGGTGGCCTGACGCTGCACACGATGTATTACGAAAACGAGGTTCGCAAAGTGACCGAATACAGCGACCTCGGTTCCAGCGACGTAAAGCCCGCCGAACTCGCAATGGCTGAGAAGCTGATCGAGGCTTTAGCTCAACCCTTCGAGCCCGCCGCCTTCCACGACGAGTTCCAAAAGAAGCTCCTCGAACTGGTCGAAAGCAAGGCCGAAGGCCGAACCGTCCAGGCGACCTCCACCACCCGCAAGGCCCCAGTCATCGACCTTATGGAAGCTCTACAAAGCAGCCTCCAAGGCGTCCGCGAAACCGGGACCAGCGACGACGCCGCCACACGCAAACGCGTCGCCCGCTCCGCCAAAGCCAAAACCGAAGGCGAAAACGTCACCCCCATCCGCCGCAAAGCCGCCCAATAACCCAGCCTGTCGGTCCATAAGAAAAATAATAGTCTTATCCGTGTTCATCCGTGGCTAATCAAAAAGGGCCCCGGGCCCACACCAATAAGCCCCCACCACCCCCCCATGCGATACTCGTAAGTTTCCATGCACAAGGGCTTTACCCTCTGGTTCACCGGACTGTCCGGCGCGGGCAAGAGCACAATCTCCCAAATCATCTACGAAAAACTCAAAAACGCTGGAGCGAAAGTCGAACTCCTCGACGGTGATGTCGTCCGAACCCATCTTTCCAAAGGACTCGGCTTCTCGAAGGAAGATCGCGACACCAACGTCCGTCGCATCGGTTTCGTCTGCAATCTCCTCTCGCGCAACGGTGTAATCGCCATCGCCGCCGCCATCTCCCCCTACCGCGACGTCCGCGAACAGATCCGCTCCGAAATCGAAAACTTCGTCGAGGTTTACGTCCACGCGCCCATCGAAGTCCTCGCTGAGCGCGACGTGAAAGGACTCTACAAGAAGGCACTCGCCGGCGAACTCCCCGCCTTCACCGGAGTCTCTGACCCCTACGAGCCCCCGCTCGCCCCCGAAGTCACCATTGACTCATCCACGGAAGCCCTCGAGGAGTCCGTCCGCAAAGTCTGGGACACACTGAAACAGCGTGGGCTTATTTCGGAGACACCTTCGTGATCGACCTCCACACCCACACCACCGAGTCCGACGGCACCTACAGCCCCGAAGAGCTCGTCCTCGCGGCACTGCACGCCAAGCTCACCGCGCTCGCCATCACCGACCACGACACCCTCAGCGGCTACCGTTTCGCACGGCCTCACGCCGAATCCGCCGGTCTCCGGCTGGTCTGCGGCATCGAAGTCAGCACGGTACTCGAGATGCCTGTGCGTCGCACCGTCCACCTCCTCGGCTACTTTCCCAAAGGCGAACCCGCTGGCCCTTTTACAGACTGGATTACGGAGATGCAGGAGTCCCGCCGCGATCGCAACCGGCGTCTCATCAAGCGCCTCAATTCGCTCGGCATCGACATCGACCTGCACGAAGTCGAAGCCGTCGGTCGTAGCATGACCGGACGCCCCCACTTCGCACGCCTGCTGGTCGCCAAAGGCTATGCGGAAGACATTCCGGATGCATTTGCAAAGTACCTGGACGAGAAGGCGCCCGGCTATGTCGAACGCAACGAGCCTGCATTCGGAGAAGGAGTCCGCCGCATCAACGACGCCGGTGGCATCAGCTCCCTGGCTCACCCCATCAGGCTCGGCAAGCGCAATCCACAGGAAGAAGAGGAACTCATCGCGTCGATGGTGGACCAGGGCCTTCGAGCCCTCGAGTGTTACCACTCCGACCACTCAGAAGCCGACACGCAGCGTTACCTGAACTTGGCCGCGAAGTACGGACTCCGTGTGACCGGTGGCTCCGACTTCCACGGAGCCAACAAGCCAAGCATCGCACTCGGCACCGGATATCGCGGGAACCTCAGGATCCCACCGGACTTGCTACGTACTCTCGAAGAGTAACCGGCAACCCCTGCACAGTTAACTGCTCGGTCGCCAGATCCGTGCGAACCACGGCGAACCCCACGCTCCTCTGCCCATCCGGCATGAGAAACGCCGAGGTGACCCTTCCCGCGTCCTTCGTTCCAGCCAACACCCTCGTACCCTGCGCGGGAGCTTCCTCGCCTTCGAACTCGAGTGGATACAGCTTCTTGTTCAAGTGACCGCGCGACCGAACCCTCTCGACAATCTCCTGCCCGAGATAGCACCCCTTCGAGAAATGAACGGCACGCATCTGTCCCGTCTCATGCGCGATCAGATCCTCACCGAAGTCAAGGCCAAACCTGGGGATGCGGTTCTCCGTACGCAGCAAATCCAAATCGGCTTCATCGGCCGCCACCGCCCCCGATCTCTCGAGCAGTTCCAGGATCTCCGTCTTCTGCTCTACGGGCACGAACAACAGAAACCCGCCCGTACCCGCGAGGCTAGTACTCGCGATCAGCAGGTCCTTGGCGGCCACGATTTGATACGCCGACTCCGGCACAGTCATCTGCGCCTCCACCAGCACATCCTCAGCGGTCGGACCCTCTAGCGCGATGGTCGCCATCGCATCCGTGACATCTTCCAAAATCACATCATCCGCGATGATGTATTTGTCCAGATGTTCGTACAACTTCCGTCTGGCAGCCGGTTCCGTGTCAATCAGCACATAATCCTCTAGCGCATACAGATTTGCATCCGCCAGAATCCGGCCCTGCGCGTTGAGAAAGAAGGTATAAACTCCTTC
>DASQVJ010000664.1:0-18833 GCA_035640835.1 Bryobacteraceae bacterium | reverse complement strand
CCGACGACGTGCTTGAACCCTTCATCGACGCGGACGATATCGCAGACATAGCGGTTGCCGCCCTCACGGATGACAAGCATGTCGGACAGCTCTATGAGGTCACCGGCCCCAGGCTGATGACTTTCCGTGACCTCGTGGCTGAAGTTTCGAAAGCAACGGGCCGCGAGATCCGTTATATCCCAATCTCGTTCGATGAGTACCAGGCAGGAATGCTGGAACACGGGGTCCCCGAAGACCTCGCAAAGGGTCTGACCGAACTCTTTCGAGCCATTCTCGATGGCCGAAGCTCATACGTGACCGACGGTGTCCAGCGAGCCCTCGGCCGAGCGCCCCGAGACTTCTCAGAATTTGCTCGCGAGATGGCGCAAGCCGGCGTATGGTCGGCACCCGCAGCTAGCGCACAAAGTCACCCGTGACTTGCTTTCCTACAACGCAAGTGAAGGAAGTAGGGAGCCACTCGAGTATCGGCGAGCCCCTTGAACACTTGCGAGGTCTCTTCATCGGCCCTCGGCTCATGAGCATGCTCGATGAAGAGACCGACCTTGGCCAAGCTGTTCAGCCACTCCGATAAAGTTGCATGAAAGCGTGGGATTTGAAACTTCGCACGGGACGCTGTGAGCTCATCGGGTGCGGCGCTGAAGATCCATTCCTCGATTTCGCCCGGTACTGAATCGAAGTAGCGCGCGATCTCTATAGCTTGAAGGTCGCCATTGTGGTCAAAGACCTTCTTGCGCCACGTGGTCACAAAGCATGGATGGAGAATCGAGAACTGGAAGAAGCCCTGCGGCTTCAAGACACGGTTCACCTCCGCGAGGACACTGTCACGATCCGGCATGTCCATCAGCGACATGAAGGCAGTTGCAAAGTCGAAGGTGCTGGAGCGGAACGGCAGGCGTACCGCGCTCGCCATTAGAAAAGGGATATGTTCAAACGACTCTCCGGCGGCGCGCACAAAGAATGGTGCGATATCGATGGCGACCATCCGCGCCCGTCGTGCGGCTACGAGGCTGGTGTTGTGCCCATCGCCGCAACCGAGGTCGAGCCCCAGCTTTTCAGAGACGTCAGGCAGGTTGGCCAGGAAGGCGCGTGTTGTGATGGTCGCGACTGATGTCGAAGCCCGCACGAGCCAGCGAGGTCCACGCCGGCGCATTCTGCTCCCAGTACTTGCCGACTTCCGAATCGTCCACCATTCCTATTCTGAAGGCACAACCGCTCGCCCCACTCGACCGGCTCAATGCAGCCGGCCAGCGGCAATGAACATAGTGGTTTGGGGGATCGTGCCGTGAATCTGCAGCACCGCATCTTTGGGATTCTTCGAAAACAGATTCGCGTAAGGACCACCCCAGCGGGGCTGGCCAAGTGGGAACGTGTTGTTAGCTGCTAACAGCGATAGTGCCGATTGGGTGGTTGGCATCTGCTGCATGCGAACAATTCTGCCGGCCGGTGCTTTGATGGCCGCCGAAAGCTGCGGGAAGCTGGAGATCCCACCATCGAAGTCGATGACGCCGGACAGCCTGGCACCGAGGCCGGCGTTGGCGCGGAAAACATGCGAGTACGCAATGCCGGAACTGAAGCTCGAGACAATCACCTTTTGGATCGAGACCGGATCGGCCGAAGCTGTCATGTTGTTCGACTTGATCATGCCGAAGATTTGGCTCACGATCGATTCCCAGCGCCTCGGGAAGATGCCGCAAGTGCCGAAGACTCCGTTCGTCATCAGCGGCATGAATAGGACCCAGCCCCTAGCGGCAGCGCAGAACTGCGAACCGAAGTCATCGGTGAGGTAGTGCCATACGTTCACCCAGTTCCCGAGAGTCTGGTATTGGCGATCGTCATAACCCGCCTGGCCGGGGGTCGGATGAAAGAAAATGTGCGCTTTGTCGAAGGTGGCCCCGTCAGGCACCAGCACGCCATACCACCTGGGCACCACGTTCTCGTTTAGCTGAAAGTAAAAGATTTTGCCCTTGCCCTGGATGCCGGTCCACTTGAAAACCATCTCCGTAATCAGCGACGACTCCACAGGCGACCACGTATTCTTGTCGACCTGCGCCGGCAGTCCAGTCTGTAGAGGCAAGATGGCACCGGTGTTCACTGGTGTCGGTGGTGGTGTTGGAGGCGGGATTGGCGCGATTCCATTGAGGATCGCATTGATGCGTTTCAACGTACCGCCGCCACGGTCGACCCGGCCGTCCCTTACCGGAAGCTTCTGGAACTCCTGAAAGGACTTGATGGCCTCAGCGAGCCCCTCAATCGTCAGGGGAGGCGCAAAAACACCGCCTCGCTCCGGTCCGATTGCGACCAGGGCCCCTGCGATCTTCGCCACATCTCCAATCTCATTTCTTCCGTTTCTACCGACGCTATTTCCAATCTCGATTTGAGCCATATCTGTAACGGGTATTTCTTTGAATTCTTTTGGATGCCTGCGATCAACCGAGACGCACGAGCCCACTAAGAGTGCGGGTTTCAGCCGTTTCGGCTGCCAACCTTTATCCGTTACATACTCGGCGTAATTGCTCGGTCAGCTGAACTTGCAAGAAAGGTATGTAGGATGAATTACTACTGCGATAGAATCTCTGGTATAGGAAGTCAGTACTAAGCGAAACACCCGAGCCCCGTAGTATGTCCATAGAGAGCCGTACAAAGTATCCCGTCGGCGTAGCGCTAAATCTGTGAACCATAGATGAATCCGAGCACCGGTACATTCTGGGGTGGCTGGCGGGAGCGCATACGAGCTCTGCGCAACATCCCTCCTCTAATGAGGATCGTGTGGGAGTCGGGCCCTGGCGTCGTCACCGGCGGCATTGTCGGCCGGGTGCTGGCAGCGCTCATTCCTCTCGCGATGCTTTGGGTCGCGAAGCAAATCCTGGATAGCGTGCAAGCGCGATTCAACGGTCAGCCGCTGCCCGAGCATTTCTGGTGGCTGGTGGCTGCTGAGGCGGGACTCGCGGCGCTGGGCGCAATCCTTGGCCGCATCGTCGCCTATTTCGATGCACTCCTAGCGGACCGTTTCACCCGGCACGTCAGCATCCGCGTGATGAAGCACGCCTCGCAATTGGATCTCGCTTCCTACGAGGACCCCGTTTTTTACGACAAGCTCGAGCGCGCACGCGTGCAGGCCACCGACCGAATCGCGATGATCCACGCGATGGGCACACTGCTGCAGCAGATCATCACGGCCGCGAGTCTCTCCATGAGTATCTTCTGGTTCTCGCCGTGGCTGCTACTGCTGTTGATCGTGGCAGTGGTTCCCGCGTTCCTGGGCGAGAGCCATTTCGCTTTCCTGGGCTATTCGCTCAACATCCGGCAGACACCCGCCAAGCGTCAGCTCGACTATCTCCGAATGCTCGGCGCGAGCAAAGAATCGGCGAAGGAGTTGAAGCTGTTCGGGCTCAGCGAGTTCATCACGCAGGATTACGCTCGACTGGCCAATGACCTGTACGACCAGAACGTCGCGCTCGCCAAGCGCCGTTTGGTGGCCGGATCCATTTTGTCGCTGCTCAGCACTGCCGGATATTACGGCGCCTACGCCTGGGTTGTCTATAAAACCGTCACCGGAGACCTCAGTTGGGGAACGCTGCAGTTCCTGGCCGGAGCGATTGCAGGAGCGAGCACTAACATACAGTCGATTTTTGCGACATTCTCCTCAATAGCCGATCAGTCTCTCTTCCTTACGGACCTGGTGACTTTTTTTGAGGTGCAACCGACAGTGTGCTCGAAGGTGGACGCGCTGCCTGCGCCTCGACCGATCAAGAGCGGCTTTGTATTCGACGGTGTGTCGTTCGCCTATCCCGGCACCGAGAGGCTCATTCTGGATGATCTGAACCTCCGCATCGATACGGGTGAGCGCATTGCGTTAATCGGTGAAAACGGACAAGGCAAGACAACGATCGTGAAACTGATCACCCGGCTTTACGATCCTACGAAGGGTCGGATTCTCCTCGATGGAGTCGACCTTCGTGAGTACAGCATCGAAGAATTGAATAGGGAGATCGGCGTGATCTTCCAAGACTTCATGCGCTACGAAATGAGCGCTCGCCGAAACATTCAAGTCGGCCGTATCGAGCGCGATTCCGATGGCGATGTGAAGATGGCTGCCCGAAAGAGCCTCGCCGATTCTGTGATTGCCCGTCTACCGAAGGGATACGAGCAACTGCTCGGACGTCGGTTCGAAGGCGGCTTGGACCTTTCAGGTGGCGAGTGGCAGAAGGTTGCACTGGCGCGCGCTTACCTGCGTGACGCACAGTTGTTGATTTTGGACGAGCCGACAGCAGCGCTGGACGCACGCTCCGAGTACGAAGTCTTCCAGCGTTTCGCCGAGCTCACAGAGGGCAAGATGGCGCTGTTGATCTCTCACCGTTTCTCGACCGTGCGGATGGCCGACCGGATCGTCGTTCTTGACGGTGGGCGTATCGCGGAACAAGGAAGCCACGCACAGCTGATGGCCCTTGGCGCGCGCTACGCGGAGATGTTTGAGCTACAAGCTTCGAGTTATAGATAATGCTGCAGAAGAACCACTCCGATACCGTAAAGACAACCACGACACCAGACAGCGATCTGGTGCGGCTGCGCTTCGCAGGACGACAAGTAGCAAAGAGTCTGGGGTTGGTCGATACACCGCGCTCCGCTTGCGCTCAAATGAAGCGCAAGTATCAGGAATCGGTTCGAACAATTTCTGATGTGCTCCATGGTCGAG
Source organism: Bryobacteraceae bacterium (assembly GCA_035640835.1). Classification (GTDB taxonomy): domain Bacteria; phylum Acidobacteriota; class Terriglobia; order Bryobacterales; family Bryobacteraceae; genus DASQVJ01. The sequence goes on along the minus strand of DASQVJ010000664.1, from coordinate 14,140 downwards.
CACGCGCGGTCGCGGATGCACGCTGGTTATTCGATAATCACCGGCTGATCCGTACGGCGAACAAAGACATTCGCGACTTAGCCGAGTCCTTGCTCGAGTCCCGCTCCGCAAAGCGCAGCGGCTCGACGACGCCTGAGCCTTTACCGTATGTGATCTCCGCCGCGTATCTCGGAGCCGCGCTTGATTTCGTTTCCACGGAAGGTCTTGCCGCGTTTGTGGAGGGCTTCCAGCAGGAGCATGTGCTCAGCATGGGCGAGCTGTGGGCGTTGGAGCCCGCGCTCGAGATGGCTTTAGTCGAACGAGTCGCCCTGGCCACCAAAACGCGCGCCGTTTCTCTGGCTGTTCTGATGACCAGTCTCCGGACGATCAGCGAGCTCGATTGGAAGGATTTTTTTGAGTCCGCCAGCGTTGTGAACGGCATACTCGCGCAGGATCCATCAGGCCATTACTCGCGGATGGATTATGCAAGCCGCGATCAGTACCGCGACGTCGTGGGGAAGCTCGCCGAGAACAGCGACCTGAGTGAAGCAGAGATAGCCGAAACGGCAGTGGAGCTTGCGAGTGCAGCCAAAACGCCGCGCGAAACCCACGTCGGCTTCTGGTTGCTTGACCAGGGTCTCCCGGCGCTTCGCAGCATGATCGGATACAAGCCGTCGCTCATACAGCGTCTCCGTAACTTCGTGCTTGCGTGGTCAACTCCTTACTATCTCGTCGGCATCGAGCTCCTCACGCTCGCGATCGCGTTCATCATCCTCGAGGGTCGCGGAGAGCTGACACCCACACTGTTTGCATTGGCTCTGCTCCTGCTGCCTGCTACACAGGCCGCCGTCGACTTCATGAATAACCTGACGAGCTATCTGCTGCGGCCGCGAGTGCTGCCGAAGCTCGATTTCTCCGAAGGAATTCCACGTGACTGCGCAACGCTGGTTGCGGTACCCACGTTGTTGCTGAATGAGAAGCAGGTTCGGCAGCTCGTCATCGATCTCGAGATCCGCTACCTTGCCAATCGTGACGAGAACCTCTATTTCGCGCTGGTGACCGATGGACCTGATTCCGACCGGGCCGAAGACGAACGAGATCGCCTGGTGGATGTCTGCGCTGGTCTGATCAACGATCTCAACGCACGCTACGGGTCCGAGCGACCAAACGAAGCCACCGGAGAAGTGGAAGAGCATCGCCCGTTCTTCCTCTTCCACCGCCACCGCAAATACAATCCGTCCGAGGGCCGCTGGATGGGTTGGGAACGCAAGCGCGGCAAGCTGCTGGATCTCAATCAGCTGATGCGCGGCGGCGAGGACAGCTTTCCCATTAAAATCGGTGACCTGAGCGTTCTGCCGAAGATCAAGTACGTTCTCACGCTCGATTCCGACACGCAACTGCCCCGCGACGCAGCACACCGATTGGTCGGCGCGATCGCACATCCTCTGCATCGAGCCGTGGTGGATCCCGCGACCAGGATGGTGGTCGCAGGATACGGCATTCTGCAGCCGCGCATCGGGATCAGTGTCGATTCCGCTTCCAGCAGTCGCCTTGCCAGCCTTTACTCGGGCCAGACGGGCTTTGATATCTACACTCGTGCCATTTCGGACGTCTATCAGGACCTATTCGGCGAAGGCATCTTCACGGGCAAAGGAATCTACGACGTCGACGCGCTACGCGAGGCCATCGAACACCGATTCCCCGAGAATGCGCTGCTAAGCCACGATCTTATCGAGGGCGCCTATGCGCGAGTCGGCCTGGTCTCAGACATCGAGCTGATCGACGACTACCCGTCACACTTCAGCGCGTATAGCCGCCGCAAGCATCGCTGGGTGCGTGGCGACTGGCAGATCATGCGCTGGATTCTGCCGCGAGTTCCTGACGTGGAAGGGAACATCATTCCCAATCCGATTAGCCTCATCTCGCAATGGAAAATCTTCGACAACCTGCGCCGAAGCCTGTTTGAGCCGGCGACCATGGCGCTCCTGCTGGCCGGCTGGTTCGTGCTTCCGACCGAGCCGCGGTATTGGACCTGCGCCAGCGTCGCCATGGTCTTGATGCCCGTTTACGCGAACCTGCTGTTTTCGCTGCTGCGCGTGCCGAACCGCTCCTCAGCGGTCGCGCCTTGGCTCAAGGACACGGCCGTGGCCTTTGTGAAGGGTCACATGGTAGCTTTCCTGCAGATCGTGTTCCTGCTCCACCAGACGATGCTCGCGGTGGATGCGATCGCGCGGTCTGTGCTGCGTGTGTTCGTGACCAAGAAGCGATTGCTCGAGTGGGAGACCGCCGCCGAAGCTGAAACCGCACAGCGCCGGAAGTCCACGGTTGACGTGTACCTGGCCTGGTCACCGCTCCTGGCCGTGGCATTGACGACCCTGCTCTGGGTTGCGCGGCCTCAGGCGCTCCCTATAGCGGCTCCGATTCTTGCGCTGTGGTTCCTGGCGAGATTTCTGTCCGCCTGGTTGAACCGTGCTCCTCGAACTATGCGAGGCCATTTGGATCAGAACGATGTGCAATTCCTGCGAGCGTCGGCTCTCCGGACGTGGCGCTACTTCCGCGAGCACTCCAACCCGGATACAAATTGGTTGATCCCGGACAACGTCAGGGAGGACGGCCGAGTTGCTGAGCGCCTCTCCCCGACCAACCTCGGGATGTTGTTGAACGCGAGAATCGCGGCCGTTCACTTCGGCTATCTCAGCGTGCCCGATTTTGCCGAGACCACGCAAGCGACCCTCGATCAACTGCAAAAGCTTGAAGTCTATCGAGGGCAGGTTCTGAATTGGTACGCCACCGATACTCTCCAGCCGCTCGAACCGCGCTTCGTCTCCACCGTGGACAATGGCAACCTGGCAGCGTGTTTATGGACCTTGAAGCAAGCGGCGCTGACCTTCGCGGCAAACCCGCCTTCAGCCGACGTGATGAAGGCTGGCCTCGCTGACCTGCAAGCTCAAGCCGCGGAAGAACTCGAAACCGGAAGCGCCGGCTTCTGGAGTGCCGAGCTCGCCGAGCAGACTCGCCGCATGAGCCTTTGGGCGCAGACCGGCCTCACGGACGATCTGAAGCACCAGCTACTGAGCATCGCCAAGCAATGCGATCGCCTGGTCAAGGCGATGGACTTCAGCTTCCTGTTCCAAAAACGACGGAAGGTGATGTCGGTTGGCTGCGATGTCAGCACTGGGATGGTGGAAACGTCGGCCTACGACCTGCTTGCCTCCGAATCCCGCATTGCCAACTTTGTTGCGATTGCGAAAGGCGACATTCCTCAGGAAGGCTGGTTCCGGCTCAGCCGTAAGCATGTCCTGTCCGGCGGGGAGCGCCTCCTCATCTCCTGGACAGGCACTATGTTCGAGTACCTGATGCCGACGCTCTGGATGAAGCATTACCGGGACACCATTCTGCACGAGAGCGTCCACGCCGCCGTCCGAGTTCAGAAGAAGTTCGCCCGCCGGAAGCGACTTCCGTGGGGCATCTCGGAGTCAGGCTGCGCCGCGGGGCCGGATGGCGAGTACGGATACTATGCATTCGGTATTCCTGAGATCGCGATGGGGCCTTGCGACCCGAATTGTAAGGTCGTCTCCCCGTATTCGACCTTTTTGGCTCTCCCGATCGAGCCACGCGCAGCGGTGAAGAACCTGCGCCGGATGGCCAAGCTTGGTTGGTTCGGTAAGTTCGGTTTCTACGAGTCTACGGACTATCGCGGCCAGAAACCCGAAGTAATTCGATCGTGGATGGCACACCACCAGGGCATGAGCCTGTTGGCGCTGTGTAACCTGCTGTTCGCGGATAAGATGCAGGAATATTTCCATGCCGAGCCGCAAGTGCTGGCGACAGAGCTACTTCTGCACGAACGCATTCCCAAGTCCGTAGTTGTGGAAGCCGAACAGGCAGTGCTTCCTTCACTGGTGCTCGAGCCCTCGGCCTAGCCCGACTGGGCGTCTGATGCACCCCGACCAGGGTCACAATCCGATACTGGTCAACAAAAAACCTTATTCGGCGGGGTGTTTCGCCCCGCCTTTGCCTTTTGGAGACCTACTTTGTAACCTAGCAGTGTGCCGGTGCGCCCTGTTTAATTGAGTCCACCGGTGTCTAACTGAATATGCTGGTGGATTTTGAGCTGATACAGCGCGCGAGAGACGGGGATAATGGCGCTTTCAATCAGATCGTACTGGCGTACCGGAAGCGTATTATGGGTACCATCGCCCGCCTCATCGGCCGTCCTGAAGATGTGGAAGATGTGGCCCAGGAGGTCTTCCTTCGGTTATACTTTTCCCTCGACCAGCTTCGCGCGCCCGATGTCTTCGAGCCATGGCTGTACCGGCTTACGGTCAATGCCTGTTACGACTATCTTCGGCGCCAAAAGAGGCGGCATGAGTCCCGAATGGCCGATTTGTCGGAACAGCAGGTCACGATGGCTGATGCGGCCGCGAGTGGAAAGGCAACGAATGAGGAACAGCGGCGAACGCAAGTCCGGGAGTTCGTCCATGCCTTGCTCGAGTCGGTCTCTGAGGAGGATCGATTGCTCCTCACGTTGAAAGAGGTGGAAGGGCTTTGGCTGAAGGAGCTGGAACAGATTTACCAGGTGAACGAAAACGCATTGAAGGTTCGATTGTTTCGAGCCAGGCAGAGGGTGATACGAGCCTTTGAAGGAAGTCCAATGGATTCGGCGAAGCGCGCAAGCGTGAAAAGCTGAGCCTCCTTCACCGGCTGCGAAAGGGTAGACTAGGATCGACGAAGGAGTTCAGGAAGTGAGACGACTGCCACACAACGCAGGAACAAACCAGGAACTACCTGGCGAGCTTTCGGCAATGTTCAGGGCTTACCGCGAGGCCGTACCCGATCGGGAGCCTGGTTCGAACTTCATGCCCGAGTTGTGGGCCCGAATCGAAGCCCGTCAACGGACCACGGCCATGGCCTTTGGGCTCTTGGCCAAGCGCTTCGTGACCGCCGCCTTCGCTCTCTGCATCGTCTTTTCAGTCCTGCTGGTCGTTCCCATGCAGTCCCACTCGCAGCGTTCCTCGTTGACCTATGTGGAAGTGCTCGATCAGGCACAGCTCGACACCGAGGCTGTGGACGTTGAAGTGGGAGGTCCGTCTCTGTGAATACTCGCCGAAACGCCACGATTGCCTTTCTGGCCGTTTTCGTGAGTGGTATCGTGGTCGGTGTCTTCGGACATCGGGTGTACGCGGTAAAGACCGTGAGCGCCGTGCAACAGAATCCGCCTTCGCCGGAACAGTGGCGAGCGCAGTACGTCTCGGATATGCGTTCGCGGCTCAAGCTGAACGACGAACAGGTCCAGCAGATCAACGGCATCCTGGATGACACCAGGCACAAAGTCAAGGCTGTAAAGGATCGCTACAAGCCCGAATTGAAGACGATCTACGACGAGCAGGTTGCTCGTGTCGAGTTGCTGCTCAACGAAGCGCAGATCAAGGAGTACGCTGCGTTTCGAGAAGAGCGGAAGAAAATTGCGCAGGAAAACGAGAAGAAGCAGAGCGGCAAGTAGTTTGCCGCCCTACCCGGTTGATCTCTACTGCTTCTTGGGAGGTTCCTTCGGCGCAGTCTCTGGAGTGCTGCTCGCTTCCCCACCAAATGTGATCTTCACGTCCGACTTGAACTGCTTGTAGTCCTCGTATTTGACCGACATCTTGATTGGCTGGGGTCCTGTCTGGAACCGCAGGATGCTGTTTGCGATGGTGTAGGTCGGGAACCAATACTTGCCGTCGACCTGTTCGCGATAAGTCTCAAATTTCGGGAACTGCTGATCGAAGCCTTTCTTGGTCAGACCTGTCGAGCGTCCGTAGGTCTTGACGATCTGCAGGTCGCGATCGTCCACCCAAATCAGACCGGCAAAGTACCGCTGGCCTTGCTCGAGCCTCTTCGGACGAACCGCGAAGACAAACGCAGGGATCTCGTCGGCCAACTGCCTGCCGAGATAGCGGACGTTGTACTTATCGATCTCCTCGCTGGTCAGCACGAACGGCAGCACGTTCTGAAGATCCTGTTGATCTTCCGGCGTCATGACGATATTCCTCAGCGTCGTCGCTGGCGCACGGACCACGCGTTGCGTGCGTCGCCCATCGGCGTTGAAGATGATGTCCTCGACGATCTCGTACTTACCACCCGGATAACCGCCTTCATCCATCTCTTGGATACGAGCAGTCTGGCGGTAGGTGTAGTTATCGCGGGCTCTGCGAAATTCGCTTTCCTTGGCGGCGAACTTTCGGATGATCTCTTCGACCTCAGTCGGAGAGGGGTCTGGGAGGGATGCTGCCTTGACGGAGGCAGCGGAGGCGAGCAGCAGAACGCTCAGGATGTATGGACGCAACATCTCAATCTCCACGACGGTCGCGGGGAACGTCTAGTTTCACCCGCAACCGTCAGCTTAACAAGGACTTGGCAATTACGACACGCTGCATGTTGCTGGTGCCTTCATAAATTCGGCCGATCTTTGAATCGCGATAAAGCTTTTCGACCGGATAGTCCCGCGTAAAGCCAACTCCTCCCAGCACTTCCACGGCGCTGGAGGCGACCTTTTCCGCGATATCAGAAGCAAAGTACTTCGCCATGGCGGCTTGCGTAATAAACGGTTGGCCGGCGTCACGGAGTCGTGCGGCGTTGTATACGAGCAATCGAGCCGCCTCGACTTGCACCGCCATCTCGGCGAGGTTGAACTGCACACCCTGGAATTCAGCAATAGGCTTGCCGAACTGCTTTCGCTGCTTGGCGTAGGCGACCGCATGGTCGAGCGCGCCTTGTGCAAGTCCAAGCATCTGAGCGCCAATACCAATGCGACCTTCGTTCAGGGTCTCGATCGCAACCTTGTAGCCCTTGCCGACCTCGCCGAGGATATCCGTAGACGGGACCCGGCAGTTCTCCAGGATCAGTTCGCAAGTGGACGACGCGCGGATGCCGAGCTTGTCTTCCTTCTTCCCGACTTGCAGCCCGGGATTCGAGCGCTCGATGATAAAGCAGGTGATGCCCTTGTAGCCTGTTTCCGGATTCGCATTGGCGAACACAAGAAAGATCCCCGCCTCCGCAGCGTTCGTGATCCACAGCTTGCGGCCGTTGAGGACCCAGTCGTCCCCTTGGTGTGTCGCCCGAGTCTGAAGCCCGAAAGCATCTGAGCCCGACCCTGCCTCAGACAAGGCATAGGCACCCACCGTGTCCCGGCCGAGCCTGGGCAGAAAGCGCCGCTGCTGTTCCGGCGTCGCCCAGCGCATCAGCGCATTCACCACCAGCGTATTCTGCACGTCCATGATGACTGATGCTGCCGGATCAACGGCCGCGATCTCCTCAATCGCAAGTACGGCCTGAAAGAAGTTCCCGCCCTGTCCGTTTAGCTCTTCGGGGATCTCAATCCCCATCAGCCCGAGCGCGAACATTTCATCGAGCAGATCCTTGCGGAACACTCCTTTCTCGTCCATCTCGCGCACATGGGGTCCGATCCGTTCACGTGCGAAGCGGCGTACCGTGTCGCGAAACATGCGCTCTTCTTGAGTGAGAACAGTGAGCGGGACGGCCGCCTGGTCGAGCACTTGTGGAGAACTCAAATCTCCCCTCCCTGCCCCGAGCATAGCAATTCGAGAGGAATCGGGGACGCACGACACTTCTATGCAGACATGATCAGGCTCTGGCTCTTTGTCGCACTGTCGATGTGCGCCTATGGTGATGAACTGTGTTCGCAGCTCGCGATGGTGCCCAGTTACGCGGACTTCCTCGCAGGGGCAAGCGGGGCGGGATGGCACCGTGTTTCGATGTCAAACCTCTGTAAGTGGTCGGCAAGCACGGACCAGACTTGGATTCGCCTCGGGAATACCTGGGGCTGGGGGAAAGAACCGCTTTGGTATGGCGTTTCCGAAAACACGGGCGCAGCTCGAACGGGCAGTATCCGGGTGGTGTCTGAATCCGGCGCCGAGTCGATCATCTCGGTCCGTCAAAGAGAAGTCAATCCGAAGCCGGATCGAGTTGTAGCTGTCCCACAGATCGTGACGATGGATGAACGAACCGTCAATCAAGTGGTTCAGGTGCATCGCTCAGGGTTCTACCAGGGCTTCCAGCCGTCGCTCGACGCCCTGTTGGTGTTCGAAGGCGGCTTGAGCATCCCGTATGGCGCTCCCCATGGGATTGTTGTGGCGCAAACGAAGACCGTCGGCAACCGCGTTCAGAGCCTGTCGATTGTTGCGGATGTAGCCACGAACAGTCCTCTGACAGTGCCAATCATCCGGCGAGAAAATGCATGCCCCGTTGCCGTAACTGCCAACATACGTAGCTTCGGATTTACCGGAGGCGCCGGGACTCTGAATGTCACGGCAGATCCCAGTTGCGTCTGGACGATCCGGAAGTCGGCCGACTGGCTTACTTTGAGCGTCATCGGTACAACCCAGGGCTCGAGGCTCATCCCCTTCCAGGTGACCGCGAACTGGACCACGTTACCTCGCTTTGGGTATGTCGACATTGGCGGAACGGTGATTCATTTCGAGGTCGCCGGTGCCTATCAGCAGGCCATGTTTCGCGACGTACCTCGGGACCATCCGTTCGCAAACCACATCCTGGCCATGAAGACTCGAGGAATCACCAAGGGGTGCAAAGATGGCTCCGAGTACTGTCCCGACCAGCCGATCACCCGGGGGGAGTTGAGCGTGTTTCTGGTGCGCTGCCTCTTCGGCAGCAGCGATGACTTCTGGTACGAAGCAAAGCCACTCTTCACGGATGTTCCGGCCGATCATTCCTTCTTCAAGCACATCCAAAAGCTCGGAGATATCCTGTCGCTTGGCTATTGCCCGGGAGGCTCGAAGACCGCATGTCCAAACGCAATCGTGACTCGAGGCGAGATGGCCAATGCGATTGTAGCTTTGAAGTTTGGCCTGAACTCTCCCGTGCTGGCAGGAAATGAATTCGTGGATACGAAGGCGGGACTTGGCTTTATCAGCCCCGCAAGTAAGATGCGAGAGCAGGGTATCACGCTCGGCTGCAGCACGACCCACTTTTGCCCGTCCGACAACGTAACGCGCGGCCAGATGGCGGTGTTTCTGGTCCGCGCGTTCCTGACTCAATAGCTACTTCTTCTTGCGGGCGAGTGCCTTCTTGGCCGCCTCGACAACATTCTTGGCGACCAGCCCATATTTCTCGAGCAGTGCTTCCGGCGGGCCCGACTCAGCGTACCTGTCGAGGCCCACGAACTCCATCACGCATGGGTTTGTTTCGGCAACCACGCTCGCCACACGCACGCCAAGCCCAGAGTCTTTGAGGTGCTCCTCGGAGACAACGATCGCGCCCGTCTCTGCTGCGGCCTTGGCGATGGCATCTCGATCGATCGGCTTGATGGTATGAATGTCGATCACGCGAGCCGAGATGCCCTCGGAATCGAGCGCCTCTGCTGCGCGGATCGACTCGGCTACCAGCAGGCCCGTGGCGATCAGCGTGACATCCGTGCCGCTCAACAGCTCAACGGATTTGCCGATCGTGAACTGCTGATCGGCCGGGTAGACGACATGTGCCTTCGCTCGTCCCGCACGAATGAATACAGGCCCCTTGTGCTCAGCCGCTGCGAAAACAAGTGCCTTCATCGAAACCTCATCGGCCGGCGACAATACGGTGAAACCCGGTAGGGAACACGCCAGGCTAAGGTCCTCGACGCTCATTTGCGATGGGCCATCCTCGCCGATCGAGATGCCGGCGTGCGTACCCACGACCTTAACGTTGGTGTTGGGATAAGCCACTGAGACACGAAGCTGCTCAAACCCTTTGTTCATCGCGAACACGGCAAAGCTCGCTGCAAACGGGATCTTGCCGACGTGCGCCAAGCCTCCGGCGATCGATAGCATGTTCGCTTCCGCGATACCGCATTCGATGAAGCGCTCCGGGAACGCCTTTTTAAACTCGGCGGTATAGGTTGACTTGGACAGGTCGGCATCGAGCGCAACGACATCCTGATTCCGCTTGCCCAATTCCACCAGCCCTTTGCCGAAGGCCTCGCGAGTGGCCATTCCAAGTTTCAGTTCGTACTTCGTTTGCGTGGGCATGTAAGTCTTATCCAATCTCCTGGAGCGCTCGATTCTTTTCGTCTTCACTTGGGGCGACACCGTGATACTTCGGATTATTCTCCATGAAGGAGACGCCCTTCCCCTTCACCGTGTGAGCAATGATTACGGTTGGTTTGCCTTTCGTGTTGGCAGCTTCGGCGAACGCCTTCTGCAGGCTCGGGATATCATGACCATCCACGTCCAGCGTGTGCCAACCGAAGGAGCGCCACTTCTCCGCAAACGGTTCGAGCGACAAAATCTCGTCGACGAATCCATCCAGCTGGATCTTGTTGTAGTCGACGATGCACACCAGGTTGTCTACCTTTCGGAACGGCGCAAGCATCGCCGCCTCCCAGATCTGCCCTTCTTGCGATTCGCCGTCACCAAGGATCACGTAGGTACGCGAAGGTCGGCCACTGAGATGATCGCCGGTTGCCATGCCCAAGCCGATTGAGAGACCTTGTCCGAGCGATCCGGTCGATGCCTCGAGCGCCGGGATAAAGCGAACGTCTGGATGACCCTGGTAGATGGAACCGAGCTTCCGGAACGTGTTCAACTGATCTTCGGGCGTGTAACCACACTGGGCCATCACCGAATAGAGAACAGGGCAGGCGTGGCCTTTCGACAGGATGATGTGGTCACGGTCGGGCCAGGATGGATTCGCCGGATCGTGCCGCATCACGTCGTAGAAGAGGGTGACCACGATTTCTACGGCTGACAGCGAACCACCGGGGTGGCCCGACTTGGCGGCCGTGATCATCTCGATGATCTGCCTGCGCGTCTTGCGGGCAATTGCCTGCAATTCAGAGACGTCGCTCGTCTTTTTCATAATTTTCTCCTCAGCGTAGCATGCGGGCTCTACTATGAACCTGTGGATCTTCTGTTGAGGCGGAAAGATTTCAGCGGGAGTCTGGGAATCTTACCTGCAGCTTTCAATCCTCCGACCATCGCACACTTGGCACTCGCCGAGGCCGGCCTTCAGCATGTCGACGAAGTGCTCTTCGTGCTGCCGCGAGAGTTCCCCCATAAAACCTTCGAGGGCGCTTCGTTGCCGGAGAGGGTCGAAATGACGCGTAGGGTGATCGAGCCCGAGCCTCGTTTCTCGCTTGCCATAGCCGACCGGGGCCTGTTTGCCGACATTGCCAGGGAGAGCCGGCAGGTCTTCGGTCAGGTGCCTCTGTCATTCCTGTGCGGCCGCGATGCTGCCGAACGCATCGTGACCTGGGACTACGGCGAACCGGGTGCCTTCGAACGCATGCTCCGCGAGTTCAGTTTGCTGGTCGCCTCGCGACAGGGTGAGTTCGAGGTACCCGAGCAGTTTCGTAATGCCATCCGGTGCCTGACGATGAACTCGCTCGATGAAGTCTCGTCGAGCGAGGTGAGACGACGGATCGCCGCTCGAGAAGCATGGCAAGACCTTGTGCCGGCAGCGATCCGGGAGCAGGTCGAGAAAATCTACCGAAACCAGCGCTAGTCGCGCGGGGTGGATTCGAGAAATGCCCTGAGCCGGTGCGAACGGCTCGGATGACGAAGCTTGCGAAGCGCTTTGGCTTCGATCTGGCGAATGCGCTCGCGCGTAACCGCAAAGTGCTGGCCGACTTCTTCGAGCGTGTGCTCACTGCCGTCCTGCAGACCAAAGCGCATTTTCACGATCTTCTCTTCGCGAGGGCTGAGCGTCTTCAGCACTTCCGCGGTTTGCTCGCGCAGGTTGAGGTTGATCACAGCCTCGGACGGCGAAGTCACTCGCCGATCGATGATGAAGTCCCCAAGGTGCGACTCTTCTTCCTCACCGACGGGCGTTTCGAGGGAGATAGGTTCCTGCGCAATTCGCATCACCTTGCGAACTTTGCCGACCGGCAACTCGAGCCGTCGCGCCAGTTCTTCGGTGGTAGGCTCCCGGCCGAATTCCTGTTGCATTTGCCGCTGCGCGCGAACCAGCTTGTTGATCGTCTCGATCATGTGCACCGGAATGCGAATGGTCCGAGCCTGATCCGCAATCGCGCGCGTGATCGCCTGTCGAACCCACCACGTTGCGTAGGTGGAGAATTTGTAGCCCCGGCGGTAGTCGAACTTGTCGACAGCCTTCATCAGCCCGATATTGCCTTCCTGGATCAGATCGAGGAACTGCAGTCCGCGATTCGTATAGCGCTTTGCTATCGAAACAACCAGGCGCAAATTGGCCTCGATCAGCGCCTTCTTGGCGATCTCTGCTTCCAGTTCGCCACGGTCGATAACCTGGCACGTGCGACGTAACTCGCTCGCTGGCACGCCGAACTCGTCCTCGAGCTGTAACAGGCGTGTGTCGTGGGTGCGTAATTTGCGGTCGCGGCTGCTCACCATGTGGCCGCTGACGCCGTTCTCGGCGTGTGTATGCAACCGGATATCGACGGCGTTACACGACTCGACAGCCTCGCGCAGTCGCAATCCGAGAACTCGCTTGGCGTGATTCGAAAGAGGCAAAGCGCGAATCGCCCGCGAAATCTCGACTGTGTGACGCGCAAGCTGATAGCGAAGGCTGCGATTCTGCTTGGGCCGGCTGCTGGTCTGCATCTTCGCTTTGAAGGCCTGAGCTTTCTTATAGAGCCGGTCGATGTTGTGGATCTGCTCGATCATCGCCTTCAGATCGGATTCCAAGGAGTCCTCGGCCGAAAGCGGGTCACTGACAAGGATCCAATCCCGGACGTCCGGATTGTCCGGGGTAAGGGCATCGGTCAGGGCCAGGATTTCTCGAACGATCAAAGGTGACCGTGATAGAGCTTTATCGATGCTGCGCTGACCACGCTCGATGCGCTTGGCAAGCTCGATCTCCCCCTCCCTGGTAAGCAGGGGAACTGTACCCATCTCTCGTAGGTACATACGCACGGGGTCGTTTGTCTTGTCGATGAAATCCTGGACAAGATCCAGGTCGCTGAATTCATCACTTTCCTCGCCACCCTTGCTCTCCAGCTTGGGTTCTTCCAGAATTTCGACACCAGCCGTGTCGAAATCTGCGAGGAGATCATCGAGGTCAGGCCCGTTGCTCAGTTCGTCCGGCAGAACCTCGGCTACTTCGTCATACAGCACGTAGCCTTTCTCTTTGCCGGAGTCCACCAATTGCCTGATACGACCGTAATTATCGTCGTTTGCCACCAAAGCCCCGCTATTAGCCGGTCACTACTTCGTCCCGGTTTCCACTTAGTGTACACCAGAGACGCTACCTTCAAACCCGCGTCAAGTATGCGCTTGACGCGACTTTAGCGCGTTGTATTCTTCCGTCAGCCGAAGCGCTTCACTCAAATTATTTTGACGCTCAGCTTGTCGAATTCTTGATCTTAGATCAGATACGTAGGACTCGTATTCTTCCCACGCGAGCTGTCGATCCAAGCGCTCTGCAAGACCCTCACTATCTACATCGTCCAAAGCAGATGAAAACGTTAAGTGTGTTAGTACCTCCCGCGACGAATCCGCCAACCGCACCTCTAAATCAGAATGCGAAAACTCGGGGTTCACTTGGTGCAATTCCACAATCGCCTGCAAGATCGGATACGTAGAGTAGCGCACAATGCACGTCGCCGTTTGGATCCTCGGAAGCAGAGCCTCACGCGCAGCGCAACTCGAAAGGAGACACGCTAACAATTCCCTCTCTCGAGTGGAAAGCACAGGTGTCGTGGGCGTCTCAGGACGTGATGTTGGTTTGCGGCCGGCGGCTTTACGAAGTTCTTCCACCACCAGTGAGCGATCAATGCCGAGATACTCCGCCACTTCGTTGACCACAGTAGCGCGTTCGATCTTGTCAGAAACCTTTCGAATCGCAGGCATCAAAAATTCGAATCCGCGCATCCGGCCCTCGGACGACCTCAGATCGAACTTGTGCCTGGCTCGCTCGGCCATCCAAATGAAGTAGCCGCTCGCATTCTCGAGACGCCGCAGGTAGCGCTCCGCCCCATGCTCCTTGATGTACTCATCGGGATCCAATCCACCCTCGAGCGAAAGCACACGCACGTTCATGCCCTCGTCGAGCAGAATCTGCAACGATCTCTCCGTCGCATTGGCGCCCGCGTTATCGGGATCGAAGTTGACCGTCAGGTTCTCCGAGTGTCTCCTCATCGCACGAACCTGCTGCTCCGTAAGCGCGGTGCCACAACTTGCGACCACGTTCG
>DASQVJ010000663.1:0-2833 GCA_035640835.1 Bryobacteraceae bacterium | reverse complement strand
CGATAACTGATCTGGAGAATGTACGTGCTCGGAGGGCGCGTGATCTTGAGCCGTTTCAGCACGGTTGGCGCCTCCTGTTGTGGAACACCGCTGGCTGATTGGGGTTGAAGATCTCGCTCGGCGTCCGCCAACCGGAGTTTTTGAACTACGGGACGAAGTACGGAATCTGACTGAATCAGCTTGATCTGGGTTGCGATGAACTGATCCGCATCGTTGCTGCTGGTCTGCACCGACTCTTGTCCGATGACGCCCGTCGGCGTCTGCCGGTCGATGTCCACCATTGCGGTGCTTTCATACATCGGTGTAATCCGCTTCGAAATAAAGAATGTTGCCAGGACCGAGGTGAGGACAAAGGGAATGATCTTCCAACGATGACGCCGCAGAATCCATAAGTACTGCGATAAATGCAGACCGTTCGCTTCCACCGCCGGTTCAGGGGGAGGCGGGGGCGGTGCACTAACGCGGATCGTGTCCGAGTTGAGAGGGACAAGTTGAAGTGGTTTCTCGTCGCGCATTCTCTACCTCACCACCAAGGCCGTCGCACCGGCCGTCGTTCCAAACATCAAAACCTTCTCCAAAGCAGCAATGCCCAATCGTTTACCGGAGTTGTCCGGCACATACAGGACGTCTTCGGCCTGTAGCACCTGGTCTGGTGCTTCGCGCTGCAGAATCTTCTTCAATTCGATTTCCTTTTCGTTCTTGCTCCCGTTCACCTCTCGGCGATAGAGATATGCCCGCCTTGCTGCGAACGGCATAAGACCCTCGGCCATGGCGAGCGCCTTCAGGACGGTAAGCTCACCATCGCCCTGCATCGGATACGATCCGGGTTTCTTGACGTTCCCGACCACGAAGATCTTGCCGGCTTCAGGTACTCGAATCTCTTCTCCTCCGTGTAGGGGCAGGTTATAGGCCGAGTCGGAGCCTTCGAGAAGTTGCTTGACAGGTATTCTCTGTACGAGTCCCGCCTCATCCGATGTCCGATTCAGGAGGATCTCGGTGCCTGCATTGGGGGCCAATCCTCCGGCGCGTGTGATCGCCTCTAAAAGACTGATCGGTCCCGTAGCTTGAAATGTGACGGGCATTTTGACTGCGCCGGCGACGCTGATCGGACGGCTCTGGTACTGAGCAACATTGACTGTGACGAAGGGCTCGTTCACCAGTTGTTCCTGGACGAGAACTTCGACCACCCTCGCTTCAATTTCGGCTGGCAGGAGTCCGGCCACTGGAATGGGTTTCTTGACCATGGGCAGCCGGATCGCGCCGTCAGGACTTACGCGCACCGTCCGAGTAAGCTCGGGCGTGTTATAGACCGAGACTGAGAGCAAGTCGTTAGGCCCAACCTTTTGGGCCGGTAGGGCTAACAATGCATCGGATTGATTTGGCGCGGATGGCGTCTGCGCGTGCAAACACACTGCAGCGAGCAGAAGCAGGATAAAGACCATGAATTTCCTCCGTCGAAGCTGGTGAGTGTGGACCAGATTCGTCCGACACTCCAGTTCCTAAGTGGGGCCAAGGGAGTCTTTCTCTCCCACAAGATTGGAATCGACTATTCCGGGCCGGAGTTTATCCGAGATTTTTCTGATGGAAACTGCACGAAAGTTTCGCGCGACTTCGCCGATGAATTACTACGAGGAACTCGATCTTGCGAGTTCAGCAAGCACAGAGGAAATTCGCCAGGCTTATAGGACCCTGGCGGGGCTGATCCATCCCGATCGCCAGCAACAGCCGGCTGCTCAGAAGATCGCCGAGTGTCAGATGCGAAGGTTGAACCGCATCCTTGCAACGCTCGAGGATCCGGTGCTTCGCAAGAAGTATGATGCGGGGCTGAGAGCGAAACCGCAAGTGGTCAAGGTGATCACGAGGTCTGTTGTCGATCCGGTCACTACAAGAATGGTGTGGCTGGCGGCGGTGCTTGTCGGTCTGAGCCTGTTGTGGGTCACGCTACGCGAAGGAATCGCACGTCCTACTGGAAGCAAGGCAGACGGAGGGATGAAAGCCTCGGGCAGCTGCACGGAAGCACTTGGTTTAGAGGAGCGAATCCTGAGCATGGAGAAACAACTCGAAGCGATTCGGCTCACCCAACGTTCGACGAAGAAGGGTGAGGGATCTCGGAGCACGGATGCGACTCGATAGGATCATGTTAGTTTTATTTGCGGTCCTAGCCTTTTGCGCTTTGCCTGTAATGGGTGTCCTAGCCTTTAGCCACTGGCTGATGGAGCGAGACGAAATACCGTCTTTACAGCGCGCCTTGGAAATGAATGCGCTGAACGTGAAAATGCGAGAGCGACTTGCGTTTCTGCTTTCGCGGGAACAGAGATCGGAGGAGGCGCTCGAATTGCTCGAGGAAGCCGTTAGGCTGGAGCCGTACCGAAGCTCTGCGATGCTCGAGTTGGCGAGGCTGTATGAGGGGCGCCGTACGTACGTCGAAGCGGAACGCTGGCTGTTGCGAGCGCGCAGTGTAGATCGATTGTTCGGGCCCGTGTGGGCGCTGTCCAACTACTACCTGCGAAGGGGGGATATGCCGAAATTTTGGGAGTATGCGCGCCCGGCGCTTTCGGTTTCTTCCGATGGTGGTCGCGCGCTACTCGCGTTGTCGTTTCGTGCGGCTCCGGATGTGGAGCGATTGCTTCGCGAGCTGACACCAACTCAGGATCAGCTTCGGACTCTGTTGGACCTCTTGATCACGCAAGGATCGCTTGTAGACGCGGAAGCAGTCGTTGGACGTCTCCAGGTTGATCCGAAGCGGGATCAATCGCTACTGCTTCGGCTGTGCGAAGCCGAGATCGAAGGCAAGCGTGTGACCGAGGCCGCCGCGATCTGGCGGAAGATGAAC
>DASQVJ010000662.1:0-5324 GCA_035640835.1 Bryobacteraceae bacterium | reverse complement strand
ACACCCGACAAGTCTGATTGTCGAAATGTTCATTTCGGGCGATAATGTTAAGCATATGGAGATCTCGACGGTGTCGAGTCTGGGTCGCCTGCTCGCAGAACCGTCTTTCGCCCCCGGAGGAACGCCGTGAAACGAACCGGTTCCGACGAGTCGTTGCGCTGTAGCTTCTGTCACAAGAGTCAAGATGTCGTAGGCAAACTGATCTCCTCCCCCAGTGACTACCCGCGTGCCTACATCTGTGATGAATGCATCGCCGTATGCAATTCAATTCTTGAAGACGACCGTCACGAACAGCCCTACGGAGCGCCGCATAAGCTCCCGAAGCCCCTGGAATTAAAGGAGTATTTGGATCAGTACGTCATCGGACAAGATGCGACGAAGAAGAAGCTCGCGGTAGCGGTTTACAACCACTACAAGCGCATCCAGCTGAACAAGCAGCGGGGTGGCGAGGTCGAGCTTTCGAAGTCGAACATCTTGCTGATCGGGCCGACTGGTACAGGCAAGACGCTTCTGGCGCAGACGCTGGCGAGGATCCTGGATGTTCCGTTCGCCATCGTGGATGCGACCACCTTGACCGAAGCCGGATATGTCGGTGAGGACGTCGAGAATATTGTTTTGCGGCTGCTGCAGAACGCCGATTGGGATGTCCAACGCTGCCAGCAGGGAATTATTTACATCGACGAGATCGATAAGATCGGCCGGAAAGATGAAAATCCCTCCATTACCCGTGATGTTTCGGGGGAGGGTGTCCAGCAGGCTCTTTTGAAGATTCTGGAAGGCACGGTCGCGAACGTTCCTCCGCAGGGTGGCCGCAAGCATCCGCACCAGGAATTCACGCCGGTCGATACGTCGAACATTTTGTTCATCTGCGGCGGCGCGTTCGTTGGTCTCGATAAGGTGATTGGCAGACGCGTTGGTACCAAGACGATGGGCTTCGTCGGTCCGGATGACAACGGATCGGAGAGCAGCCGTCGCATTAACGCAGCGCGCGCCCGCAGCGATTCGAGGCTGCTGGAGCAGTGCCAGCCGATCGATTTGATCAAGTTCGGGTTTATTCCTGAGTTTATCGGCCGTCTGCCGGTCGTGGCGGTGCTGGAAGACCTGGACAAGGAAGCGCTGGTTCAGATCCTGACCCGGCCGAAGAACTCGATCGTCCGTCAGTACCAGAAACTCTTCGAGTTCGAAAATGTTAGACTGAAGTTTACCGATGAGGCTCTCGATGCGATTGCGGGTCTGGCGCTCGAGAGGAAGGTTGGCGCTCGCGGTCTCCGCATGATCCTCGAAGATCTCATGCTGGATCTGATGTATTACCTCCCTTCGTACAAAAAGGTTAGAGAGTTCCTGGTGACGAAGGAGATGGTGCTGACCCAGAAGATCAATATGGCGCTACTCGAGAAGGCTGGCTAGTTGTATGTCGGCTCGCGAGTAGCCCTCCCTTGGTAACTTACTTGTTACCTGGATAATCGACCCCACATCCCAATATTTATGCTCACCTCCAAAGAGAAATCCGACACCAGACGATTGCCGATGATGCCGATCCGCGACGTCGTGATCTTCCCCTACATGATGACGCCGTTTGTGGTGGGTCGGGAATCGAGCGTGCGGGCTCTTGAAGAGGCTCTGGTTAGCGATAAGAAGATTTTCCTGGCAACTCAACACGATGCGTCGGTCGACGAACCTCGTCCGGACGAAATCTACTCGGTTGGTACGGTTGCCAACATTGTCCAGAGTCTGAAGTTGCCCGACGGGAATATAAAGGTGCTCGTCGAAGGTGTAGAGCGGGCCAAAGTAGTCTCGGTCACTGAAGATGAAGGTTTCTTCAGGGCTGTGGTTCGGACGACAACGTACCGTGTCGAGAGTGGGGCGCAGTTGGACGCGCTCACGACGCGGGTTACGGGGCTGTTCGAGCAGTACGTTAAGCTGAGCCAGAACCTCAATTACGAGACGATGATCGCGGCGATCCGGGTGGACGAGCCTGGAAAGCTGGCCGATACCGTCGGCGCAAACCTGCAGCTCAATATTGAAGAGAAGCAGGAATTGCTCGAGATTTTCGATCCGATCGACCGGCTGACCCGCGTAGCTGAGATGCTCGACATTGAGATTGAGAAGCTCAATGTGGATCGCACGATTCAGGGTCGTGTGAAGCGCCAGATGGAAAAGGCGCAGAAAGAGTACTATCTCAACGAGAAGATTAAGGCGATTCAGAAAGAGCTCGGCCGCGGCGAAAAGTCGGAGATCGACGAGCTCAAGAAGAAAATTGAAGTCGCCGGCATGACCAAGGACGCGCACGACAAGGCGATGGCCGAGTTGAAGCGCCTGGAGAACATGCCGCCAATGTCGGCTGAATCGACCGTTTCGCGAAACTACCTTGATTGGCTCCTTGCGGTGCCATGGAAAAAGAAAAGCAAGGAAATTCGCGACCTGAAGTTTGCGCGTGACGTGCTCGAGAACGATCACTACGGTCTCGAGAAGATCAAGGAGCGCATACTTGAATTTCTGGCGGTGCGCCGCCTGGTGCAGAACCCGAAGGGCTCGATCCTTTGTTTCGTCGGACCTCCGGGCGTGGGTAAGACCTCACTCGGAATGTCGATCGCCAAGGCGACGGGGCGCAAGTTTGTGCGTATGTCGCTCGGTGGCGTACGCGATGAGGCGGAGATCCGTGGACACCGACGCACTTATATAGGAGCGTTGCCGGGCCAGATTATCCAGATGATGAAGAAGGCAGGGACGCGCAACCCGGTGTTCATGCTGGACGAAGTGGATAAAATGGCTTCGGATTTCCGTGGAGATCCAGCGGCGGCTCTGCTTGAAGTTCTCGATCCTGAACAAAATTACATGTTCATGGACCACTACCTGGACGTCGAATATGATTTAAGCCAGGTTCTCTTTGTTGCTACGGCGAATGTGATGCACACCATTCCGGCTCCTCTCCAGGACCGTATGGAAGTGATCCGTTTGTCGGGTTACACGGAGCTCGAGAAGCTCGAGATTGCGAAGAAGTTCCTGGTGCCGAAGCGCATGAAGGAAACCGGTCTCGAGGAAAAGCACATTCAGTTTACGATTGATGGATTGAATGCGCTGATCCAGTTCTATACGCGTGAAGCCGGCGTTCGGAACCTGGAGCGTGAGATCGGGAACGTGAGCCGCAAGATCGCCCGCAAGGTGGTGGAAGCGGACACTGATGGAGCGCAGGAGCAGCTTCCGAAGGCTGTGATCGATGGTAAGGCGGTATCTGACCTGCTGGGTCCACAGAGGTTCCGGGACCTGCAATCGGACAAGAAGAACGAAATCGGCGCGGTGACCGGCTTGGCCTGGACCGAGGTCGGTGGTCAGATTCTCACGACGGAAGCGACCACGATGGAGGGTCGCGGCAAGCTGACAACAACCGGCAAGCTCGGCGACGTGATGCAGGAATCGGCACAGGCGGCGATGAGCTATATTCGGTCGCGGGCGCATCAACTTGGTCTGCCTCGTGATTTTTATCGTCACCTAGACATCCACGTGCACGTCCCAGAAGGTGCGATTCCGAAGGACGGTCCGTCGGCGGGCATTACGATCGCGACATCGTTGGCGAGTGCCCTGACGGGCATTGCCGTACGCGGGGATCTGGCCATGACGGGCGAGATCACGTTGCGCGGCAAGGTGCTTCCGATCGGCGGGTTGAAGGAGAAACTCCTGGCGGCCCATCGGCAGGGTATTTCCGAAGCAGTTCTGCCGCGGGACAACGAAAAGGACCTTCCAGACATCCCTGAGACGATTCGCAGGGACATGAAATTAAACTTCGTCGACTCAATGGACGAAGTATTAAAGATAGCGCTGGTGCGAGATTTATCGACATTGGCAATTCCGGCGGCCACCCCTGCTGCCGGGGTAGACATCGTCGCCGTACAGGGCGAGGAAAAACTCACGCACTAGAAGGGCGCTGGATCCCTTCTGGTCAAGGTATGCAAGCGCAGCTTCTGGTGAGCGCGACGGCTCCGGACCGGTTTCCGCCGGAGTCGCTCCCGGAGTTTGCGTTTCTCGGACGTAGTAATGTGGGCAAATCCAGCCTGCTGAATACCTTGGCTGGGAAGCCGGGCCTGGCTCACACCAGCTCTACTCCCGGTCGTACGCAGGCCATCAATTTTTTCCGCGTCGATGGTCCCGGAGGCCAGTTGGTACATCTGGTCGATTTACCGGGTTATGGGTTCGCTCGGGTGCCACTCCCGGTGAAGGAGCAGTGGCAGAGGCTCATCGAGTCGTATCTGACACGACGGTCAACGCTTGAGTTGTGCTTTCTATTACTGGATGCCCGGCGCGGATGGATGGACATGGATCTTGAGCTAAAGGCTTGGCTAGAGGCTCACGATCGGAATTATGTAGTCATTGCCACAAAAGTGGATAAGTTGAATCAAAAGGAACAACATCACAACCTTTCCGCCATTCGCGAGCAACTGGGTGATCGTGAGTTGTTTCCGTTCTCGGCCGCCAATGGCCGAGGAGCGAGGGAAATTTGGCAAGCGATATCGAAAATAAAGAACAGCCGGTAAGCACCCCGACAGTGCTTTCCGAGCCGCAGAGCGCCGAGCAGGCACCAAAGCCTGCCGCCGAGACCTCAGAATCTCGTCCTGCGGAAAAGAACAACGAGACCAGGAGCGCTGAGCCCAAGGCGGAGACCCGCCCTGAGCGAAGCGAGCCTAGAACAGAAAAACCGGAATCCAAGACCGCTTCTCTGGCGAGAGTCCAGGAAGGCAGCAATAGCTCCGAAGCAAAAATCAACGAGAACCGGAACGAAGCCAAAACTGCCGAACCTAGAGGCCCCGAGGGCGCTAAGCCCGTGACCGAGACTACGCGGGCCGAGGGCGGCGGAAAAGGTGATGGACGCGAGGGCCGGACACTCAGGTCCGGCGGTCATCGCGAGCGTGGCGACCGCAATCAAGGTGAACGCTCGCAAGGCGAACGTCCGGCCGCCGAAGCTCGGGGCGAGAGGGCTGCCGGAGAGACGCGTCAAGGCGATGCGGGGCGTGCCGGCGAGGGCCAGTCTCCCAAGGGGCAGGGCTCGCCTCAGCAGTCCTCACCTCAGCAAAACCAGGGCGGCGGCAATGGTCCGGTCGCGTCGGCGCCACAGGGCGGCGGCGGACAGGGTGCACCACAGGGGCTCACCGAGGGCAAGCGTACCGCCAAGAACGGTACTACGACGCTGGACCTTGTCGAGCTGAAGGACATGAGCATCGTCAAGCTCAATCAGATCGCGAAGGATCTGTCTGTGCCTGGCGCGGCTGGTCTCCGCAAGCAGGAACTCATCTTTAAAATCCTGCAAACACAAGCCGAGAAAAGCGGGCTCA
>DASQVJ010000661.1:0-4566 GCA_035640835.1 Bryobacteraceae bacterium | reverse complement strand
AGGTTCGCCAGGTATTCGAGCAGCTTGGCGCCTTGTCGGAACGAGGAGCGGGAAAGACCGGATGCCCAATCCAGCAGACCGGGCCTGGTCTCCAACCCCTGCCGTTCGAAAAACTGCGGATCGAGGTGATACTTGACACTGGCCACCCGATAGGTCACCTGGTGCGTGGCTTGCAAAGCCACGGCCAGATGTCCGACGTAATAGGGCACGATTGCTGCCAAGTCCAGCAAGTAGACTTTCGTGGCAGCCTGAGGCTTGCGAGACTTCAGATCCGGTCTGACTGCCGTAGCGAATGATGTGGACACTTACGGAGAACCTCGAACGGCTTAGGACGCAGCAGCGGCTTGAACCTTTTGCGGCATACGCTGTGTGGCTGGTCTTGGAGCCGGCCTTGCGCTGGCAGCAGTAGCCGCCGTCGACGCCGTGCCGAAGGCTTCGCTCGGGCGATACTCGGGAACGATAAGCCGCATGTGCTCGATCACGGAGCCTGCGTCCCTGCGATAGAGCAGGTGTTGCAGTTCCATGATCCAGCCGGCGATTTCAGCAAACGAGTGTTGACGGCTCTTGAAGATTTTGATCTTCGAGTGTTCTGTATCAACGACGTGTTCGTCGTGAATCGAGATCTCTTCGAACAGCTTCTCGCCAGGTCGCAGGCCGGTGAAGGCGATTTCAATGTCACGGCCGGGCGTGAAGCCCGCGAGCGTGATCATCTTCTCTGCCAAATCGACAATCTTCACCGGCGTCCCCATGTCGAGCACGAAGATCTCGGAGCCCGAGCCCATGGACGAGGCTTGGAGTACGAGTTGCACCGCTTCGCGGACGGTCATAAAGTAGCGGCACATGTCGCGGTGCGTAACGCTCACAGGACCGCCGGCTGCAATCTGCTTTTGGAACGTCGGTACGACACTACCGTTGCTGACCAGCACGTTTCCAAACCGAACGGCGACGAACTTCGTTTGCGGCCCTCTACCGACGGGCGCGCGACGAGACGCCACAATCAGTTCGGTAACTCGCTTGGTCAGGCCCATGATGCTGGTCGGGTTAACTGCTTTGTCGGTGGAGATCAGAACGAAGTTGCGAACATTGGCACGCCACGCGGCTTGGGTCAGATTCCAGGTCCCAATGACGTTGTTGCGGACCGCCTCGCACACCTGTCGCTCCATGAGGGGCACGTGCTTGTATGCGGCTGCGTGGAAGATGCAACCGACGCGGTACTCCTCGATGGCGAACTCCACGTGCCGGCTTTCGCGTATGTCACCCACCTCGGCAATCAGGCAGAGGTTCGGGAACTTCGCTTTCAGGTCGGCTTCCAAGCGGAACAACTCGCTTTCGGCCTGATCGAAGGCAACGAGCATCGCCGGCTCGAGTGCGGCGATTTGATGGCATAGCTCCGTCCCGATGGATCCAGCGGCACCGGTAACAAGCACCGATTGACCTTGAACCGTTCGGCGAACGCAGGCGAGATCCAATTCCACAGGATCCCGGCCAAGGATATCGGTGACGGAGATCTCACGCATCCGAGCGAGCGACAGCTTGCCGCTGATCAACTCCCCCAAGCCCGGCACGATTCGGGAGGGAATGTTTGTTTGCTGGGCTCGCGAGAGGGCGCCTCGAATCTGAGCGCCCGTCGCGGAAGGCATAGCCACCGCGATTTCGTGGATCTCCTGTTCGCGCGCCTGAAAGAGGTCGACCACGTTTTGGATTTCCTTGCCGGAGCCAAGGACGCGCAGGCCCATAACGGTTGCGCCCTGTTTTCGATGATCGTCGTCAATGAAGCCAACCACCCGATAACCGAGCTTCGGGTTTTCTCGAATCTCTCGGGCCAACGCGATGCCGGCCACACCCGCCCCGTAGACTAGAAGTCGCTTCTGTTCGGGCGGCGGGTTGAAGATGGCAATCAGTTCACGATAGATGCGAACTCCAAACAACAAAGAACCGCTGAGCAGAAACGTGACGAGAAAGTCGAGCAAATAGATGGAGCGCGGGTAAGCAGGCCCAATCACCGCGAACACAGCGATGCCCGCGACGCTGGAAGAGATCAGGTTGTTGCGGAACAGTCGCAACAGGTCGATGAGGCTTCGATGGCGCCACCAGTGCTCGCGCAGCAATCCAAGGAAGAATCGGACCATCAGCTTGATCGGAACAACAATCCAGGCTGCCCGGACCAGAATTTCTTGCTCTTTGGGTACGATCGAAAAGTCAAACCGCAGCAGCCACGCGGTGTAGAAGGCCGCGGTGATTATCAGCGCGTGGGAGATCAATGCCAAGGGCCGAATTCGATTCAATATTCGGTCACGGAACATCTCAGATTCCTCCAGCAAACGCTGCCAAAGACATGCTCCGCTTCGAGGTCTGCACAATTGCCTTGACCGCGTCGGCGACATACGAAACGTCCTCCTCGGTCATTGCCGGGTAAAGCGGCAATGAGATAGACCGTTGATACAGATTCACGGCGTTAGGGCAGTCGTTGTTGCCTGCGTACGGCTCAAAGAAGGGATGCAGGTGAATGGGAATGAAGTGGACGCTGGTGCCGATGCCGCGTTCACCGAGAGCCCTGACGAACTCGTCGCGATGGATCGACAGTGCACCGTTGTTCAGGCGCAGGATGTACAAGTGCCAGGCATGCCGGCAATCGGGTCGATCCGGCGGCAGCGTCAACTCTTCGATGCCGCCGAGCAACTCGTGATAAAGCCGGGCCAGCAGCGTGCGGCGCTCCGTGAACTGTTCGAGCTTGCGAAGCTGGTGGATTCCGATGGCGGATTGGAGATCGCTGAGGTTGTACTTGAAACCTGCCTCCAACACCTGGTAATACCAATTGCCGCGGTCGGCATAACGGTTCCAGGCGTCGCGGTTGATTCCGTGGAGACACAACACCTTCATCCGTTCGGCGAGCGAATCGTCGTGAGTGGTCACCATTCCGCCTTCACCGGTGGTGACATTCTTCGTTGCGTAGAAGCTGAACGAAGCGGCGTCACTGAAGTAGCCGAGGTCGGGACGGCCTGCTCCTATGGGCCAGCCTTTGTAATGGGCACCGACGGCGTGGGCGCAGTCTTCAATGACGTGGAGGCGGTGACGCTTGGCGATTTCCCAAACCTCGTCCATCTCCACCGGTAGTCCTGCCATGTGCACCGGCATGATCGCGCGCGTACGCTCGGTGATCCGTTCAGCAATGCGGCTTGTGTCGATGTTTCCATCCGGTCCTACATCAACCAGGACCGGCTTTGCACCCGTGTGGAGAATCACGTTCACGGTCGCGCAGAAGGTGAGAGGCGTAGTGATGACTTCCGAATCAGTTCCGATGCCGAGGGCGGCAAGGGCCAGATGCATGCCCGCGGTACACGAATTGACTGCCTGGGCGTGGGGGACTCCGATAGATTCTCGAAATTCACGCTCGAATTGGGCGGTACGGGGACCCGATGTGAGCCAACCGGACTTCAGTGTGGCTGTAACTTCGTCAATCTCCTCGGTTCCCACACTCGGGCGGTGAAATGGAACTTTACGAGTTTCGCTCATGCGGTGCTTTCTCCAACTAGGTTTGAAAAACTGTTTCGGTTATCTGCCTGCGCAGACACGAACCACGTACATTGCGGTTTGAAGAAGAACGATTGCATCGGTGCGGGCTGTACGGGTCTTGAGGTAGTCGAGATCTTGCTGGATCTTCTGTGGCATCAGATGCGAAATATAAAAGTCTCTCGGGTTCACGCCCGCGGGGATGTTGTCGGACTCCTCGCCTGAGTGCAGTTGCACGACGCCCGTGACTCCGGGCTTGACGTCCAGCACGGCTCGTTGCGCTTCGGAGTAGTAACCGACGATGTCGGGAGATTCCGGCCGCGGACCCACCAGCGTCATGTCGCCGGCAAGCACGTTCAGCAACTGCGGTATCTCGTCGATCTTGGTTCGTCTCAGCAAAGTGCCGAGTTTGGTAATCCTCGGGTCCGCGTTGCCGGTGATCGCGGGGCCTACTCTCGCAGCATCCTGAATCATGGTGCGGAACTTCCACATGCGGAACACTCGTCCGAACTGTCCCACTCGCGGCGCCAGGTAGAACACCGGGCCACGCGAGTCGAAAGCCACGGCAATAGCAACCAACAACAGGAGCGGGCTTAGGGCGGCGAGCGCGGTCGCAGAGACGACAACGTCAACCAAACGGCGCATGAGTCGAAGCACGAGTTATCGAGTGATACGGGCGAAGACAGACTCGCTGGCCACTTTCTGCTGCGAGTCGAAAGCACAGCGCCAGAAGGCAACCAGGAATCCTGTTCCGTACGAAAAGTGGAATGCAGCAAGGACGACAGGCAGGTACGGCAACAGACGCCAGCCGTTGCCGCGGGCAATGAGCAAAGATGCCGCCGTAATACACGCTACATAGCTAACGATCAATCCGACGAACAGAGCAGCCGCGGTCAGCGCTGTTGTGCTCGATCCGAGAACCGCCGAGACCGCCGCCGTCGTCAGGGTCGCCAACAGAAGTAGAAGGAACGTAACGGGAACCAGATGTCGCCAGGATCCCGGCAAACGATGTTTCCGAATCAGGATCACCTTCCAGAAACCGTGCTGAAAATACTG